>JAEDFX010000019.1 GCA_016297805.1 Treponema sp.
CGTGGAGACTATGCCCTGTTCGGATTAGGTGTGGATGAAAATATCTAAAAAAAAAATAGTTTTCAAAGTGGTACAGTGATGTCAGTCATCAGTGTTCCATCAGTAATCTTCAAAGTGGTACACCAATGTCAGTCATCAGTGTTCCATCAGTAATCTTCAAAGTGATACATCAATGACTGACATCAGTGTTCCATCAGTAATTTTCAAAGTGATACATCAATGACTGACATCACTGTATCACTGTACTTGCACCATCGGTGTTTGTCTTGAAAATTCATTGTTTGACACTTTTTGTACTTATTACTATTATCAACTTTAGAACAGTTACTTCTTTGGAAGAATTGATTCGGCTGGACTGTACAGTTTGAAGTATTACTAAGCTCTTCTAAAAAAAGACTTGATCCAGGAGGACAGGTACTATGCACGCACAAACTTAATCTATCTATATTATCATTTTTAAATTTATAACAAGGATTTTCTCATGATATTAACTATTGATGTAGGTAACACATCCACAACTTGTGGACTTTTTGATGGCGATAAGATTATTTTTCAGTTCCGTCGTGAAACTAATATTCATTCCAGTTCAGACGAAATTGGAGTTTTTTTCCGTACTGTATTAAAGGAAAACGGTTTTAACTGGCAGGATATTACTCGTATTGGTGTTTGTAGTGTAGTTCCATCTGTGAATTATTCACTTTCAAGTGCCTGTGCAAAATATCTGAATCATGAACCACTTTTTATTCAGGCAGGAATTAAAACTGGACTAAAACTTAAATATGCAAATCCAAAAGAAATTGGTGCAGATTTGATTGCGGCTGCAATGGGTGCGGTAAGTCTTTATCCAAATCGGAATACAATCATTGTTGACCTGGGAACAGCAACTACTCTGGAACTTGTATCTAAAGATAATGAATTCCTTGGAGGTTCAATTCTTCCTGGTTTAAAAATCTCTGTAGATGCACTGGCAACAGGAACAGCAAAGCTTCCTTCAGTTGAAATTGCAAAGCCTGCAGGGATATATGGCTCAACAACAACAGAAGCCATTCAGGTTGGTTTGTTCTACGGAAATGCAGGAGCAATCAAAGAAATCTGTTATCAATATCAGAAGTTAGTGTTCAATGGAGAAAAACCATTCATTTTAGGCACTGGTGGATTTGCCAAAGTATTCGGTGAATATAATCTTTTTGATCAGATTATCCCTGAACTTGTACTTTTAGGCGTAAAACGAGCCATCGACCTTAACTAAAAAAATTATAGGAAATAAAAATGGAAACAACAAATACAGCACTTTCACGCAACAGACGTTTGGCATTGGCAGGTGCCTTCAGTGCACTTATTATCGTACTTTCACTTACAAATCTTGGCTTTATTGCATTCAGCCCTGTAGTATCAATTACAATCTTACAGATTCCAGTAATCCTTTGTGCAACATTAGCAGGCCTTTGGGAAGGCATTTTTGCAGGTTTCGTAATGGGACTTATGTCACTTATTAAGGCCGCTATGTCTCCAACAGGCATTCTGGACCCATTATTCGTAAATCCACTTTGTTCAGTTCTTCCACGTATGCTTCTTGGTGCAGTTGCCTGGGCATGTTTTAAAGGATTATCTCTTATTCCACATATGCCAAAAACAGTAAATGCAGCAGTTTCAGGCTTTGTTGCCACATTCGCTCACACACTTATGGTTTACGGATGTATCTTCATTTTCAAAGGTGCAGATATGCGTGCCGCTCTTGATGCAATTGGAATGACAGGCGTTGGATACATTGGAGTTGTTGGTGTAGGAATTGTAAGCGAAATGCTGGAATCAGTTGCCTCTCTGGTAGTTTGTACTGCAGTTTATGCCGCACTCTTTATTGCTGGAAACAAAAAGTCTAAGTTGTCGCAGGAATAAGATTTAGTGTATAATAGCTCCTATGAGAATAGTTATTGTAGGGGCTGGCTTTACAGGCGTTCAGCTCGCAAAGCTTTTAATCAACGAAAAAAATCAGGTTGCCGTAATCGACAATAATGAAAATACTGTCCGTCATGCATCTAATCAGCTGGATTGTACAGTTCTGTGTGCTGATGGAAATAATCTTGATACATTGGAAGAAGTTGGAATTGCCAAGGCCGATGCTCTGGTTTGTGTAACTTCTTCCGATGAAGTAAATATGATTACCTGCTCTCTGGTTGATGCAGTTTATCCTGATGTTCTTAAAATCGCCAGAGTTCGAAATTATGCCTATTATGTAAATACCGCTTCCGCTGTGAAAAAACATTCCAATGAGTTTGGCGGAAAACGTCGTCCACTTTACGGAATCAACTATATGATTCATCCGGACGTAGAAGCTGCCGATGCTATTGTTCAGGCTGTAGAAAACGGTGCAGTAGGAAACGTTCTTTCTTTTGATAATTCAGATTTAGTAATTGCCCGTTTTACAATTGAAGAAGAAAGCAGTCTTGATGGAGTTGCCCTTAAAGATATCCGTTCAAAAACCGAAGTAAAATTTCTTATTTCTTATGTTGAACAGAATGGAGATACAGCACTTCCTTCAGGTGGTACAATTCTTAATGCTGGAAATACTGTTGGTGTTCTTCTTGATAAAGCTGATATTTCTGCCATGCTTGATTTATGTGGTTCAAAGCAGAAAGAAATCCGCAAAATTGCTTTGATTGGTGCAGGCCGAATTGGTAATATAATTGCAGAAAAGCTGATTAAGCCTCAGAAACGTGGGTTTGGTAAGCTGATTTCTTTTGCCGGAAAACGAGGTCAGGATTTTGTAATTATTGATACAGATGATGATTTAACAAAAGCTGCATCAGAAAAATTCCCAGAAGCAAGAGTGCTTCGTGCAGACGCCTCTGATGAAGCTTTTTTGCGAGAAGAAGGCATTGTAGATTTTGACCTGGCAATCTGTGCAACACATAATCACGAAATGAATATGGTTCTTGCCGCATATCTGGAATCTCTTGGTGTAGACCAATCAATCAGTCTTGTATCCAGTGCCGCTTTTGGAGAGATTGCTACAAAGCTTGGTGTAGATGTTCCGGTTCCATTGCGTGATGCAGTAGTTGATTCAATTATGAGCCATTTGCGTGGAAAATCTGTAAAAGAGATTCATACAGTTACAAACGGAGAACTGGAAGTTGTTGAATGTGAAGTTACAGCCAGTTCAAAAGTAAGTGGAAAATCTCTAAGAGAAATTTCAAATCCGGGAACTTTCCTTGTTTTAATGACAAAACAGAATAGTGTTGATTCCTACAAAATTGCAGATGGCAATACAATCATTCATTCAGGCGATCATATTGTTCTTATTACAGAGGCAGAAAACAGTAAAAAAGTTCTTTCTCACTTCTCAGGAAACAGCGAATAGAATTCAGGCGGAAAAACAGCAGAATGTTTATTATTACTTTTATTAAAATAACTTCAATTCTTCTTGCCATAGTTGGTGCAACCTTTTTAATTCCAATTGCAGTAGCCATAGCCTGTGGAGAAATGGCAGTTCTTCCTGCATTTATAATTCCTATGGTTGCCAGTTTTATACTGGGACTTGCAATCAACATTCCTACAAGAAAAATCAAGTATAACATGTCTACCCGCCAGACCTTCTTAATCGTTGCAATGGTCTGGGTAGTAGCCAGCTTTATGGGTTCTTTGCCATTGTATTTCAGTGGTACTTTCCCTTCATATTTAGATGCCTTTTTTGAAAGTGTCAGCGGTTTTACAACAACAGGTTCGACTATTCTTTCCAATATTGATGATCTTCCACGTTCAATTAATATGTGGCGATGTATTACTCACTGGCTGGGCGGTATGGGAATTGTTACACTTACAGTTGCACTTTTACCACTTCTTGGTGTAGGTGGATTCCAGCTTATTAAAGCAGAAACTACAGGACCAGAAAAAGGAAAGGTTACAGCTAGAATTACAACTACCGCAAAGGCTCTATGGACTATTTATGCAGTTCTGACACTTTTGGAAACAATCGCACTACATTTAGCCGGTATGGATTTTATAGATGCACTTGCCCACGGTTTTTCAACTTTGGGAACAGGTGGATTTTCTACAAAGGGTGCTTCTGTAGGAGCATATAATTCAGTTGCCATTGATGTAATCATTACAGTATTTATGTTCCTGGCAGGAATCAACTTCAGTCTGTATTTTTATCTGATTAATCGTGATTTTAAAGAAATTAAAGACAACACTGAATTTAAAGCCTATTTAGGACTTGTAGCGTTCTTTACAATCGCAGTTTCTATATCGCTTATTTCTGTGTATGGAAGCTTTTTCAAGGCCTTGCGTTACGGGGCTTTTCAGGTGCTTTCACTTATCAGTACAACAGGTTTTGCCACTGCCGATTTTATGACCTGGCCTGCTACAACACAATTCCTTCTGTTCATTTTGTTTTTTATTGGTGGTTCTTCAGGTTCTACTTCTGGTGGTGTAAAGGTTGTTCGTTGGGTAATTCTTGGTAAACAGGTAAATAACGAAACAAAAAAAATGCTTCATCCTCATGGGGTATTTTCTATTCGCTTGAACAATAAAGTTGGTCGTAAAGATATTGTTTTTAACGTAGCAGCATTTATTTCAATTTATTTAATGCTGGTTTTGATTACTACTTTTGTTGGATGTCTTGGAAATCTTGATTTGCATTCTGCATTTACAGGTGCTCTTTCAATGGTGGGAAACGTTGGACCAGGTTACGGATTACTAGGCCCTTCAGAAAACTTTGGATTTTTACCAGCCTTTGTAAAACTCTGGTATTGTTTTGCAATGCTGGCAGGTCGTCTTGAACTTTATACAATGATTATTTTCTTCATGCCAAGTTATTGGAAGAAGTAATAATTCTAATGCAAGGTTCAGTCTTTTCAATCACAATAGGGAAGTCCTCTTTGCATAACATGGCAACTTCCCCATCAGCCTGCAGTAAAATTGCCTGATCATAGCTGATTCGGACTTTTTCTGCTGAATGAAGACTTGCTAAATCTGTACCAACAAAAGAACCATCTATAAATTGATGATTATCCCGAATTAGACGTGGCAGGCTTACTTTTGGTGTAATACAGACATTGTGCTCGTTTGGTAAAACCTTATGACCGCCACCATAAACTCTGTGACCACTGGCACCAACTGCTACCAAGGTGATAGGAGCATTCACTTCCTCTGTTTTTATGCCATCTTTATCAAAAAGCTCAATTTTTGCATTGCCGGTTGGAAAATCCTTATCATAAACCAGACCACTTAAAGGCACACAAAGATGATAAAAATTACCAGGCAGTTTCTTTTTTACGGAATTAGTCATATATACAACGTAGGCATCAAGTCCAATACTTGCAATATTAAAACAATACCACGGAGCTTTAAAATCTGGATTGCAGTATTTTGCAGGATTTTTACCAAGTCGCTGTAAATCTTCCGAAGTATGACTTCCTTCCGGATAGATTTTCAAGGCACAGGCATTCTGCAACTTTAAAGGCCCTTTTAAAAGCTCAATAGTTTCTTCCAGACAATGACCATCGGTACCATCATTGCCAGTTCCTAAAGGAAGCCGCAGCAGTGTTATATGATTTTTTACCATCTCCATTTTTTTTGGTTCGCTCTGAGCGGCTGTATAAACAGTAGTTTGCATTTCAAGAGAAGTACCATCACCACCAGCAGAAACAATTATACATTCACTTTCTGGTTCAAAGGTTCCAATAAATTCTGCAATAATAGCATTAGCAAGATCTTTGCCGTGTCCAGAATATTCAGTTGTAAATACTTTGGTGGAAACAGAGTTTGCATAATCAGGTAAAGATGCAATTTCTTTTTGAGTAAAATTTATAATTTTTTTATAGTGTCTGGAAAGTTTTTTGTTTGTAAAACATCCGGCAAATTTATTGGAAATGAAAAATATCCGAACATTTTTTTCTTCCCATAATTTATTTTTTTTGATTAATAAAGAAATAAGGTTTGAAATATCATCAGGAGACAAAAAATCATTCATAAAAAGATTTTAATCGTAAAAAAAAGACGGTGTCAATAAAAAAAGTTTTTACATTTACTTATAAATATATTAAAATGAAAGTCTATGACAGATTTAGAAGAACATCTGGAAATAGACAGACAAAAAGTAATTAACTCAGTAAAGCTTCATTTGCCAATTGAAGTAACATCTTATACTTTGCCAAGAAATATGGAAGCATATTTTCGTGGTATTGAACAGGTGTTCCTAGAGGCATGCCATCAGGAGCATCTTAAGGAATATATTGACTTCTGTTTAGGTGAACTCCTTACAAACTCTAAAAAAGCAAATACTAAACGCGTTTATTTTAAAGAGAAAAATCTGGATATTAATGACCCTGCAGATTACGCTGTAGGAATGGAACACTTCAAGGAAGAAACTACAGCAAATATTGACCATTATCTTGAACTGCAGAAAAAGGAAGGCTATTACATTAAGTTTTCAATGCAGTTGAAAGACAACGAAATAATCATTGATATAAAAAATAATGCACTTCTTACAAGTTTTGAAGAAGAACGAATCCAGCACAAACTTGCAACAGCACAGAAATATGAGAATATGGACGAAGTGATTGCAAATGTAATTGATCAGTCAGAAGGTGCTGGGCTTGGTATTATTATTATCGTTTTGATGTTACAGAAAGTTGGCCTTACAAAGGATTGTTTTAAGATTTTCTGTACTGACACAGAAACTGTTACAAGAATTACTCTGCCATGTGATATGAAAATTTCTGCTGGAGTAGAAATTGTTACTTATGAATTTGTAAATATGCAGAGAAAGCTTCCTGTACTTAGAGAAAACTTTGAAGAAGTAAATAAAATTATAAAATCAGGTTTTATAAATAGAAATAAACTTTTGGAGTGTTTAAGAAAGGATATAACACTTACACTTCTTACTTTAAAATATGCAATGGAAAAAGATAAGAAGTGTTTTAGTCTTCCAAAAGCTCTGGAAATTCTTTCAGATCAGGAGTTGAAATATATATTCTCAGACAGTAACCCTTCAAGCGAATTTATTCCAGCTTCTGAAGATTTAAAGAAAAAATGGGAACATGCATATAGAACTGCTTTTTTTGCTTATAATATCTATAAAAATAAAAATCTTCTTGGTATAGGATTTGATGATGAAGGAATATATCTTTTAGGACTATTAAATAATATTGGTTCAATTCTTCCTCATACCGCATCTGATGAGCAGAAACAGTATGTTGTGGAACTAACAGATCAATATGAAGATTCATCAGAAAAAATCAGAGATATTTTGAAAACAGGTTCTTCAAATAATTATCTAGGTTCGATTTATACAAAAAAACTTGGTCTTTCAAAAAATGTTTATACTATCATGAACTCATGGAATATGGTTGATAATATTCCTGAAGAACACAAAAGTGCTGCAAATATTCTATATCTGGCAGAAATGATGCAGTACTATTCTGAAGGTGCTGTTGAATATTATCAGATAGATAAAAATATTCTTGAAGAGAATAATATTCAGAATGAAGAACAGTTCAAAACAATAATAAAACAGTTAAACTCTAGAATTGATTAAAAACTTTGTAGAGTCATGGTCATTTAGAAATATATTCAACCCATTTCTGCATTAAGATACCAAAAGCTACACCAACATTCAAAGAAGCTTTTAGTCCTTTCATTGGAATAGTTACTCGTCCATAAGTAGCTTTTGCAAGTGCTTCCGGACTTACTCCAAGTTCTTCCGAGCCTATAATACAAATCCCTTTTTCTGGAAATTTAAATTCATTAATGTCTGTGCCACCAGTTTCCAAAGCAAAAACTGGTAAATCAGGAGGAAGTTGATCCAAGGCAAGCTGTTCCCATCCCATTGTTTCAATACAACCCATACCGGAACGAATCGCTCTAGGTTGATTAGGATCTATACAATGTGGAGAAATGAATACCTTCTCGGCTCCCATAGCTTCAGCGGAACGGAAAATTGAGCCAATATTAAATGGCGAACGGATATCTTCAGCATAAACGCAAACTCCAGGGTAAAATTCACGTTTGCGGACAACACCATTTTCATCAGTAGGAGAAGCGTGTGGGGCAATAACCAAATCCCATTCAGCTGGAAAGGTTCCAATTAAAGCAAGTAAATGATTCCTTGCAATATTACAAAGTCGATACTCATCTACAGGTTCTGCGTTCATAAGAGCTTTCAGTTCCTGAGCGGCACTTTCTGGAAGTTTTGGATCACGCAGTAAAACTTCAGTAACTCTTTTTATATATTCAACACGTGGGATATTTTTAAACGAATATTCAGTTCCCTTTTCGGCTATTCCTAAAACATCTCTTTCAAGGGCACCAAAAGTCAGTGCCAGCTTACGACGTTGCTGTCCACCTTCAAGATGAAATAATTTTCCTGGGTCAATCATGGGGAAAGCCTCAATTAGTAAGAAAGTTTTACAAAACTGAACAAATCATCAGTAGTCATGCTGCGAGGAAGATTATTGATTAAATCAACGTTACTGATATCTTCGATAGCAAGAGAAAGCTGCTCAATTGTAATATTCAAATCTTTTAAACGTGTAGGAAGGTTTGCCAGTGCCATTTTTTGACGGGCATACTCGACTAAAGATTTTGCAGCTTCGTCACCAGTAATATCTTTTGGACAGGCACGAATAATATGAGCCAGTTTTTCAAGTTTAGAAACTTTAAACTGTGTAGCATCTTCAATTGCATAAGGCAAAAGAATAGATGAAACAAGAGACTTACTTTTGTGATAACGGGAATAAACACTTAAAGAAAGTAAAGTTCCCATTCCGAGAGATGATGATGAAGCAGCTAAAGAAATCATTAAACCTGCTTGTGCAAGGAGAACTTCTTCTGGAGTAGTAATTTCTAGTGAAGGAGAACCATCCAATGCATAAGAAAAAAGTTCCAGACCTTTTTCAACAAACATATCACTAAAGAAATTTGCTTTTTGTGAAAGGTATGCTTCTATTGCCATGCTTAGAATTTCCATAGAAAGAGTAGCTTTCTGATTTTCTGTTAATGTGAGCATTAAATTTGGGTCAATAAGAACAAGTTTACAAACTGAAGGCTGGACTCTAAGAAGTTTAAGCTGGTTGCTTCTTGCATCTGTTATAGGAATTTCTGCAGTAAAGGTTAAAGGAGCACGGAAAGTTGTAGGAATACAGATACAAGGAATTGGGCTTGTAGTAGGAAGTGCTCCATCAACAAAAGTGTACAGCTCGTGAACTTCGTTGTAAAAGGCAGCAACGGCTTTTCCTACATGAAGGGCTTTTGCTCCACCAATAGCAATAATTCCGTGTACATGGCCTTCTTTTGCAAGCGCTAAAGCGCGTTCGATAGTTTTTGTAGAAGTTCCGTCTGTTAGTTCTGCAAAAATGAAACATTCAATTTTGCGATCACTTAATGACTGCATGATTTTTTCTGACAGTTTTGCTTCGTTCAAGAATGGATCCATTACAACCATAAATCTGGTGCCCCATTCCTTTACCTGCTGTCCCAATCTTGTAATAGTATATGGTCCTAAAATAATATTCGGATTAATTCTGAAAATAAAATCTGCTGCCATTATATGCAAGCTCCTTTAGTCAAAAAAAAAGACGGAATTATAGTAATTCCGTCTTATTGAGTTTCAAATAAGTTTTGAATTAAAGCCCAATTGCAGACAAGAATTTATCTGCTGCTGAATTTAACACAACATTATTCAAGTAGTTAGGATCCTTGAGCTTTTCTTTTACTTCTGCAACACGGTCAGCTCTTACATCAGGAGTTTCGTTTGCAACTTTCTCCATGTAGTAAACTTCTGCCATTTCTTTGGCTTCAGCAGAAACGCTAATAGAATCTACATCACGGCTAACTTTAGCTGTGCTTTCAGTTTTGCGGAGATTCTGAACATTGTTAACCTGATTAACACTGTTTACACCATTTATCATCATAACGTCCTACCCCTCTACCTTTTAATTATCGGCAGATTCTTCAGAATATTTAATATTTTTTACACCAGAAATAAAAACTGCAAACTCACCTTTTATGGATTGTCTTGAAGAATAATCAGCAAGCAGTTCTGCAGCTGTACCACTGGTTATCTCTTCATGCAGCTTAGTCAATTCTCTACCAACTACAATGCGCCGGTCACTTTCAATATCGGCAATATCCGTCAAAAGCTTAACAATTCTGAACGGACTTTCGTAAATTACTACTGCATTTCCTGTTTCCATCAACTCTTTTAAGCGGCTTCTTCTACGACCTGGTTTTGGCGAAAGAAAACCTTCAAAAATCAATGTTTTTCCACCGGAACCTGCAACGCTTACAAGAGTTGCAAATGCAGCTGGACCTGGGATTGGTACTACATCAAAACCTGCTTCCCGAACAACATCAACAAGAACTGCTCCAGGATCTGAAACCCCAGGAGTACCTGCGTCACTTGCAAAAGCAACATCATGTCCTTCTTCCAGCAGTTTGACTACCTTTTCTCCGGCAATTTTTTCGTTTTGGGCTCTGCAGGAAATTAGCGGCTTTTTAATCTCAAAATGATTTAAAAGCTGCAGTGTATGACGAGTATCTTCAGCGGCAATATAATCAACATTCTTAAGAGTTTCTATTGCACGAAAAGTAATATCCCCAAGATTTCCGATTGGAGTTCCAATAACAAACAATTTTGCCACGCATATATTATAAGATGAAAATAAAAAGTAGACAAGAAGTAGATTAATTATATTGTAGATTCCAGTGTCGGAGCATGGGAATGACAGTGAACTGAAAAAAAATCAAAAATTTGTATACATTGAGGTCAGTCATTGGTGTACCACTTTTTTTACTAAAAAAGTGGTGCACCAATGACTGACTTCAATGTACCACTTTTTCGTTGGGGCATAGGTGAAAATTCTTAAAAAAAATTGAGAATTTGAAAAATTTATGTTGACAATTAGAAAAGTTAAGATATTATATAACTACAACGTTGTAGTTTAGGGGATATTTCTTAAGCAAATTACCCTAGCAAGCAAGGTGGGTTAATAAAACGATGCCTCGATGAGGCAAAATAGGAGAAAAACTAAATGACAAAAAGAATTGTTATTGGTGCATGTCTTATGGCAATGGCAGCTTCAATGTTTGCTGCTCCAAAAAAAGGTGAGGGAAAAGTCCTCAATATCTACGTTTGGAACGATGAATTCCCTTCACGTTTCAATGACTTCTATGCATCTAAGCTTCCAGCTGATGTAAAAGTTAACTTCATTCAGACACCTAACCAGGGTAATGCTTATCAGGATAAGCTTGATGAAGCTCTCTTGAACCAGGCTAATGCTAAAGCTGATGATAAAATTGACTTGTTCTGTATCGAAGCTGACTACGCTTTGAAATATGTTGATACTCCATACACATTGGATGTAATGAAAGATATCGGTCTTTCAAAGAAGAACTTGGCTAACCAGTATCAGTATACAAAAGATATCGTAACAGACTCAAAAGGAAAACTTAAGGGTGTTTCTTGGCAGTCAACTCCAGGTGGATTCATATATCGCCGTTCAATTGCTAAACAGGTTCTTGGAACTGATGATCCAGCAAAAGTACAGACTATGCTTTCTGACTGGGCAAAATTTGATGATGTAGCTGCAAAAATGAAGGCTGCTGGTTACTTCATGCTTTCTGGATACGATGATGCCTTCCGTGCTTTCCAGGACAATGTAAAATCTCCATGGGTTAAGGGAAACAAAATCGTAATCGATCCACAGATCAACAAATGGATTGAACAGACAAAGATGTACACAGAAAAAGGATACAACAACAAAGCTTCATTGTGGTCAGCTGAATCTACACAGCAGATGATGGCTAACGGTAAAGTATTTGGTTACTTCGCTGTAGGTTGGTTCTATGACTTCTGTATGCCACACGGAGCAGGTTCAGCTGAAGGTGACTGGGCATTCTGTGAAGGTCCACAGGGATTCTCTTGGGGTGGAACATGGATTTGTGCTGCTGCAGGTACAGACAACATTTCACTTGTAAAAGACATTATGTACACACTCACATGTGATACAGATACATTGAAGAAGATTTGTGTTGAAGCAGGTGACTGTATCAACTCTGCTGCTGCTATGAAAGAACTTTCTGCTGCAGGATACAAGAATGCATTCATGGGCGGACAGGATCCACTTCCAGTTTACTTGAAGAATGGTGCTTCTATCTCTAAATCAAACATGTCTAAATATGACCAGGCTTGTAACGAAAAGATTCAGGCTGCTATGAAAGACTACTTCGAAGGAACTGTAGACTTGAACACAGCTTGGGACAACTTCTACACATCTGTAATTGAAGTTTATCCAAACTTGAAGAGATAATTATAAGCTGAATAAGCTTTAAGAAGGGGGGCTTCCTGAAAAAGGCAGTTCCCCTTTTTTTGTAACTCAATTATTTAAAAAATGATAAAAACCTGAGGAGATAATATGGCAGATAACAAACCAGTTGCAGAAAAAAAAGCCAAAAAACATACAATTCAGTATGACCGTTGGGGCTATTTTTTCATTGCACCATTCTTTTTAATTTATATAGTATTTTCATTAATACCATTACTTACAACATTCGTTTATAGTTTTTTTGAATATTATCGCGATGGTCTTAACATCATTGGACCAAATGCTAAAGTAGCAAAATATTTTATGGGGCAAGAGGAATATTATTCATGGCAGATTGAAGATTCTGTTGTTGCTCTTGATGAAATGTTAATCAATTATGACGAGGGTGAACCTGTTACAATTGAAATTAAAGATGAAATTATTTCAACAGTAGAAGAAATTGCCGAAGAAATCCAATTTGAAAAGTTTGAAAAGGCAGTTGCAGATATTGTTGATAAAGGAATAAAAAAAGGTTCTACTAACGGCGAAGTAGTTGCTGCCGTTCAGAAAGAACTTAGTGCAAAACAGTCAGCTATTACAAGAAATATTGGAATCGTTTTCTCTGCTGAAGATAACTTAGGAAAATACTTCTGGAATACATTCGTAATGTGGATTTTAGGATTCCTTCCACAGATTCTTGTTTCTTTGATGCTTGCTGTTTGGTTTACAAATACAGAACTTAGACTTAAGTTCCAGCAGTTCTTCAAGACTGTTATTTACATGCCTAACCTTATCATGGCGGCAGCATTTGCAATGTTGTTCGTTTCTATGCTTTCACCAAACGGTCCTGTAAACAACATTCTTAAAGATATCTATCATTCTATGAATGCAGCAGAAATTGCAGCTGGAGAAATGTCAGAAATGGAACCAATCCGCTTCTTTATCTATCCAGGCTGGTCACGCAGTATTGTTGCTTTGATGAACTTCTTGATGTGGTACGGAAATACAACAATCTTGCTTATGGCAGGTGTTATGGGTATTGATAACAGCTTATTCGAAGCTGCTCGTATTGATGGTGCCAGCTCATTGAAGATCTTCTTCAAGATTACAATTCCATTATTGTTGCCAATCTTTGTATACGTTCTCATTACATCATTAATTGGTGGTATTCAGATGTTCGACGTTCCACAGATTATTTCTAATGGTAGTGGTGCTCCAAACCGTACAACTATGACAATCATCATGAAGTTGAATAAGTTCCTTACAAACAAGAACTATGGTCCTTCTGGTGTTACTTCAATCTTTATTTTTGCAATTACTGGTGTATTAAGTGGTATTGTTTATAAAATGACAATGCAGAACTACCAGAACAAACGCTAAGGAGGAGAAAAATGGAAAAGATTCAGAGTCAAAGTAAAACTATTGGCGCAAAACGAGTAGGTTGTTACATTGTTTTGGTATTGCTTGCCATCATCTCCTTGTTCCCATTCTATATTATGCTTGTAAACTGTACTCGTTCACATATGCAGATTCAGATGGGATTCTCGGCAATTCCTGGTAGTTCATTAATCAAAAACTTTATAAACCTTTCGATTAATAAGAATACAGAATCATCATTCTGGCAGAATGCTATTGCTAAATATGGTGTTCAGCTTTCTTCTAGCAATGGTAACTATGCAGAAAACTACCCAATTCTTAGAGGTATGATTAACAGTTTGTTCATTGCAATTTCAGTTGCTGCATTAACAACTTACTTCTCTGCAATGACATCATATGGTATCTACATGTACAACTTCAAACTTAAGAAGTTCTCTTTCAAGTTTATCATGGCTGTTATGATGGTTCCTACACAGGTTTCAACATTAGGATTCTTACGATTGTTAAGCCGATTACACTTGATGGATAACTACATAGCTTTGATTGTACCTTCAATTGCAGCACCTGTAGTTTTCTTCTATATGTATCAGTCAATGGAAGCCACTTTGCCATTCTCAATTGTAGAAGCAGCTCGCGTTGACGGATGTAACGAGTTCAGAACTTTCAATAGAATTGTAGTACCAATGATGAAGCCAGCATTTGCTGTTCAGGCAATCTTCTCATTCGTTTCTACATGGAACAATTACTTCGTTCCTCAGTTGGTAATCACAAAGAAAACATTGTGGACTGTACCTATCGTTATTGCAAACGCACGTAACGCAGACTACATGAACAATGACCAGGGTATTAACTATATGTTGATGACTTTGGCAATCGTTCCACTTATGATTATCTACTTTGCTTTGTCTAAATACATCATTGCAGGTGCAACTGCAGGCGGTGTAAAAGAGTAATAAAACTCCTATCAGGTTTAGCCCTCCGGTGTATGTCGGGGGGCTTTTTTGTTTTAACAGGACTTTGATTTATGGACGAAGAAGATTTGCAATTTTTTCTTGAGTTTTTGAATCTGGAATTGCTGCTGAGAGAGGCAAAAGTGGACCAGAAGAAGCCGCTAGCCAATATCTAACATCATCAGCCTGACGATCTGGAGTTTTGGAATTTTTTTGTACAGGTGCAAGTCCTGTGGAAACGCAAAGATCATACTGAAATTGATTTGTGAAATCTGAAATTATTTTATTTGTTTTAAAGTTATTTTTTAGCATAATGATAGCATATTCATTCGAGACAAATTTTCGTTCATCTGTAATAAAAAGGGAAGGAAAATAGATGGATTTATAATGTCCAATTACATCTTTATCTATTTTTCTGTGATCTGTAAGCTTTAGCATGCTAAAACCTGTGAGCTGATTATTGCAGTAGAAAAGGGTATCATTTATAGAAAATTTTAAAGTGTTGCTACTTATTAATTTATTCGCAAACATTTTTTTTAGTTGATTATATGTGTTTATGATTTCGTAATTGGATTCTAACAATGATTTCATAAAATCAATACAATAAGTACTTGTATAATTATTTGCCATATCTTTTTGATATGCTTCGGACAAAGCGTTATGTAGTTCTTCGTATTTTTGGTAGTTGGAAAAAACTTCAAATAATTGACCGAATATGTTTAAGAATTCTTTATCTTCATAAAATGGAATAATAATTGGAGATGGTGAATAAATAATTTCTTCACTTGCTACGTTTATAAAGTCATTCCATGTATTTATATTTGGTTTAGAGGTTTGTTTATACATATCATAATTGACATCAATCTGGTACATATCATAAAGAAAAGGAATATAAGCAAGATTATTTGATTTTTCTGGAATTGATGATTTTATTGAAATCGGCATTTCTGTAGTGTAATTTTGTGAAATAGGGAATACATTTTTATTGGATGTAGCAAATTGTTTAGTATTTGAATCAGTTATGCAAAACAATAAAGATACTTTTTTTAATTGGTCTTCTTGTAATGAGAGAGGAATGGAAGAATCCAATTCTATGATAGAAAAAGATTCGTTTAATGATTTTTCTATATATTTGGTAAAAGTATTTTTGTGTTCTTCCGGTATGTTATAAAAAGCAATTTTTTTACATGAATTTTTAGAAGTATAAATAACCAGATAAGTAAGCACTGAGAAAAGAACAATTATAAACAAACTAAAGCAGATTCTTTTTATATTTTTTTTATTCTTCATAACATTTTCCTACATAATTAAGAAAAATTTGATTTTTCTAAAATTTTCACTTACCATTATAATATCAGTTTAAAAAGTAATCTATTTCTTATCAATTAATCATCTTGCCAAATTTTACCGATAATAAACTGTTATAAAAATCATTTCAATGAGAGATGTTATGAAAAAAAGGTATTCTAATTATTTAGCTTTATTGTTGGCTTCAGTATTATTGATGTTTTCTTCATGTGAAATTGGTTTGGGGTCTGCTGTTGATACAGAACCTCCTAGCGTGTCATTAACTCAACCAACTGCTGATTCAATTGTGCGAGAGGCTTTTGTTTTAACTGGAGCTTGGTCAGATGATTTGAGTATTGGTAGTGTAAGCATTCAATTTAGAGATGTCAATGATGCCTCAATAATTTATGGTCCTTTTGAGGCTACAACAGAGAATGGAGAAGAGGAAACTTCGGGAACTTGGACTTGTTCGATTAATCCTTCAGAGTATGGAATTCCAGATGGAACTTATGTAGCAACAGCAACAGCGTATGATGAAGCTGAACATTCATCAGAAACTTCTACAACATTTAGTATAGATAATACGCCACCGCTAATTGTACTTGAAAGTCCAAGTACAACATCTATTTCAAAACCTAACTCATACGGTCAAATTTTTACTGTAACTGGTAAAGCGGCAGATGATAGTGATGTAGATTCAATAGACTTCATTTTTTATGATAAAGATGGAAATGAGATACATAGAAAAAATATTTCAGGTGTAGGAACACAACTTGAAGTGACAGTAGCTCAATGGGGTGATGATGTTTATAACAAAATTTATGGAAATAATAAGGAAGCTGGAACAAAAGAATACTATGTTGGTTTAGTTGCTTATGATGGAGCAAGAAAAATACCAGCTGTAGAAGGTGATAAAGGAAATGCTTCTACATCATTCTATTTGTGGGATTCTCTTGAAGCAAAAATAGGAACTGTAAAAACTTCCATTGGGTATAAGGTTATGAATGGTCGTTCTGCAGCTACCCCTGATGAATATGCAAGATGGACAAGTGCATTAAATGAATTAAAAATAGAGCGAGCAACTTTTTCTTTAAATCCTGTAAATAACCCTTACTTTGAAGTAAGTCGTTTTGAAGGCTTTACAGCAGGAAGAGGAAATCTTGATGCAAACGAATTTACGAATAAGAATACAATGGTTTTGAATCTATATAGAGGTCGTGATAACAAAGCCGTAAAAGTGGATACTATTGGTGTATATTTAAAAGAATGTGATAAAGCTGGAAACTTGATTCCAAATGGTAATTTAATAACTCTTTTACCAGCATATACCGATAGAGATGGAAATGTAACCTCTTTGATTTCAAAAGAAGATCATGATAATGCAATTACAACTGTAGATTCTTCATACACAATGTCATTTGCAGTAAATAATGAAGTATATACTGGCATTGAATTCAATAAATATTATTTAGTAGATGTTGTTGGTTATGATATTAATAATGTTAATGTTTATAACCCTTTGAGCTATGGTTTAAAAATGGTAACTACAGCTAATCAACCTGTAATTTCTATGATAACTCCACCTTCAGGTGGAAACATACCAAAGAGTGCTTCATTTAAAGTGTCTGGTTATGCAAAAACAACTGAAGATAGTGTTTCGATTGCAGTTTATAATGAAGAAGCTCTTGGTACTCCATTTGCATCTAGTACAGGTATTGGTTCTGCTGTAACAATTGGTGCATACAATGAACAAGAAGGAGGATTCCCATTCAATTTTATAATTGATACCTCTTCAAGAACTGCTTCAGGAACAAATTTGCCAAGAATTATCATTGAGGTAACTAGCAGTTCAGGTTTGGTTTCTAATCTGGAAGTTAAGATAGATCCTATTTTACCAGCAATTGGAGAATATTCTATAACTCCTATAATCAATGATACTTATGTAAATGGTGAAATAACTATAAAACAAGCTGTTTCTGATAATCAGATGTTAAGAAAAGCTGAATATTCTTTAGATGATGGAAACACTTGGACTTCTGGTTCTACAAGTATGCTGACAATTCCTGTTGACACTACAAAATATACAGATAAAGCTAAAAAAATTGTAAAAATCAGATTGGAAGATACTGCTGGTAATACTTCAGAGGGAAATATTGCTCTAAATATAGATCAGAGTACTGATAAACCTGTTCCTTTCTTATCTAACGTTGACGATGGAATTAAGACACTCCAGGCAATTAAAGACACAACACCAAAGATGAACATTTTTGGTACTCAGTCTAACAATACAATTAACGGTTCTATTTCTGATGATGATGGAATAGATTACTATAAGATTATTTTTGATGGAAATCCATATGGTGGAGCAAAATATGGTGATACAACAAATATTCCAGGAAATGGAAAAACCTCTGTAACTTTATCTTGTAAAGTTCCAGAAGTGGAAGGAACTTACGATCTTTATGTTTACGTAAAAGATTCTAAGCAGGATAATACAGGAAACAATACATATGAACCTAAGGACGTTGACGGTAATTCAATTAAGTTTGCTACAATTGCAATTGATGAAGGTGCACCAAACTTTGTTATTACTACAACAAGTGGTTCATTACAGGCCGCAGAGCAGGCTTGTCCAGTTGCAGGTAGCTGGTCTGATGGTACTGATATTGTTATTGAACGCTGTACAAGTACAGATGCAGGAAAAACATTAACAGTTGAAGTTTCATCTGAAACTGAAGGCTCTTCTATTACAATTAATTCCAATGGAACATGGAGCGATACACTTCCTGCTGAAACAGTAGGTACAGATGGTTGTGTAAGATACTATGTTGCTACAGATAAATATGGACAAAAAACTCAACAGCCATTTGTTGCAAAGGTTGATGCTAGAGCTCCATCGTTTAAGGTAACGAATGTAAATGGCACAGCAGTTTCTCTCAATAAGGACAGCGACAATCATTCTGCATTTGCAAAGACAAGTGGAATCTTTATAGTTAAGGGTACAGTTGCAGAACCTGATCCAGACAGAATTGTAAATGAGAATGAAGGATCTGGGCTTGAAGATTTCGTATATTATTACATAACAGCAACACCAAATGAAGTTTCTACTGCTAATGGCGCGTATGTTATTGATGGAAATGGTAAGACATGGGGTAAAGCTGGAATAACAAAAACAACAAGAGAAACAGGAAATTCAGAAAACGGTGAATGGACTGCAAATATTGATATTTCTTCCGGTTATGACGAAGGAAAAGATTATATACTTTATATTGCTGCTAAAGATAAAGCTCGTAATATTTCTAAAATTTTAGATAATCCAAGTGCAAAGGTTATATTAAAGCCAGATGCAACTCCACCAGTATTCACAGATAAAGATGACACAAAAGATGGTATTCAAGCTTTAGAAATTAGTAATAAAAATATTATAAAAACAACAAATGAAGACATTACTTTCACTGTAACTGTAAAAGATGAAAAAACTATTTCTGGAAATGCAGTACAGGGAAGTGGTGTAGACACAGTTAAACTTTACAGAAACGGCGTAGACACTGGACTTGAAGCAACTAAATCTGAAGATACATATACATTTAAAATTCGAAGTACAGAATTAGATACTAAGCTTTCTGCTGGTACAAACGTATTTACAGTTCGTGCTACAGATAAGGTTGGAAACTATGATGATTGTGCGGCAGAAGAAGTAAACGTTGACCGTACTCCACCAAAAGTAAGTATTAGTGGTGTGGTACCAACAGTTACAAAAGCTGGAAAAACTTGTGTAAATGGAAAAGTTACAGTTAGCGGTGTTGCTACAGACGAAACTGGCTTAAAAGAAGTTCGTTATTTCTTTGGAACAGTTGTATCACCATATACAGCAGTAACAGGACAGGTTGTAGACGCTTCTACAGATGGTACATATAAACCTTATGACATTGTAGTAGATACAAGAAATCTTCATGATAAAACTACTACAAAAATGACAGTAGTTTCTGTAGATAAAGCAGGTAATATTTCTGATATTGCTACACGTGATTTGTACGTAGATCAGTCTACCGACTTGCCAGTAATTACACCAAAATCTCCATTGAACGATACTGCCTATGCAGTTACAGATATTGCTAGCGGACACAACTTGTTTACAACAACTGGTTCTATTAGTGCAGACATTTCAGATGATGATGGAATTAGAACAATCGAAGTATACGTTGGTGATTCAAAAGTAGATGCTGCTACAATCGACCTGTCAGTTGATCCTCCAGCTTCTTATAGTGCAAGCTGGACTTTAAGTAACCTTGGAGTTTCAACTGTAGGTGACTATACAATTAAGATTAATGTAATTGATAGTGAACTTAATGTTAGTAATGCAACTCACGTAATTAACATTGGTATAGATGATGGAGCTCCAACACTTGAACTAACAACAGATGCTGATGAAGAAAAGAAGAAAGACGGAATTTACTATGTGAACAAAGACTTCAAGATTGATGCAACAGTAAAAGATGATTACAAACTTGGAACTTTAACTTGGAATGAAAATAATGGATCAGAAAATCATATTACAGTGAATACAGATAGTACACAACAAACAAAGACAGTAAATTATACTGTAAAATCTACTTCTTCAAATACAGAGACAAATACAACTGTAAGTAAGAAATCAGTTTATACATTTACAGCAACAGATAAATTTGGACAGGCAGAAAAGAAGACTCTTACATATATTTATGATTTGGAAAAGCCTGCATTCACTAATGTAACATACAGTAAATCTGCTGCAACTGATGGTGCTTATTATTATGATTCTGGAAAGAGCTTTACAATTAAAGGTATGGCTAAAGAAACGGGAGACAAAGCATTCCAAAGTGGTTTGAACAGTGTGGAATTTATTGTTTACAGTGGTCATCACGCAACTTATGATGAAGCTAAAGACGCTGTTACTGCGAAAACTGCAACAGTTGTAAAAGATTGGCAGTCAACAACAGGAACAAGTTCTTGGACAGCTAAGCTTGACTCTGATTCAATTAAGACAGAAGGTGAATACACAGTTTTTATTCGTGCAACAGATTTTGCCGGAAATGAAACAATATACGCAACACCAATTAAAGTTGTAGCAGATGCTGCTAAGCCTGAAATTGCAATTACTAGTGTGAATTCTGTTGATGCAACAGCTGTGGATTCATACTATACAGATTCATTTGTAATTGGAGGAACTGTTACAGACACTTATCTTCGTAGCTTTGATGTTTCTGTTGAAAAGGGTGCTGCTATAACTACTGTTAAACCTACAAAATTAACAGGAAAGACTCTAATAACTGATACAACTGGAAATGAGACTTCAGTTCAACCATGGTCAATTACTGTGCCAAAAACTGACGGCGAATATGAAATTTCTATTGTTGCAAAAGACGAAATTAATACAACTACGTATCAAGCAATAAAATTTGCAATAGATACTTCTGCACCAACATTTGAAATTACAAAAGTAAAAAATGAAACAGTTTCAATTAAGAAAGATTCACCTGAAATAACAAGATTTGGAAATACAAGTGACTACTTTACAATTAAAGGTACAGTTGCAGATGCAATGAAGAATTCTTATGCTAGTGGTGTAGCTAGCAATATGTACTATATTGTTAAGAAAACAACTGATTCATTAACATATGCAATTGATAATACATGGTCTTCGGTTCCTGTAAAAACAGATGGCACATGGGAAGCTCCGGTACTCTTTAGTAACTTTGCAGATGGTAATGCATGTTACGTTTACTTTGCTGTTCAGGATAAAGCTGGTAATACATCTCTTGAAAGTGAAAATCCAGTAAACAAGATTATTGTAAAAATTGACCAGTCGGCTCCTACTGTTAGTGCCCTCACACCAGTAATTACAGACGCAACTACAGTATTTACTGTTACTGCAACAGATGGTGCTAATGGTAGTGGAATTAAAGCAACTTCTGCGGTGCTTAAGCTTGATGGTGTTGAATATAAGGATACAGAGGGGCACACAATAACACCAAGCTTTACTGCTGGTGCAAATGCAGCTGCTGATTCAACATACAAATTTACAATTGATAATACTAAGGCAAATCTTAATTCGGGAGCTAATTCATTTACAGTAACTGTTACTGATGAAGCTGGTAATCCAAAAACTACATCTGCAGTTATTATTAATAACGATGCACCAACAATTACTGTTGTTCAGGATAATGCTTCTGAAAATTCTAAAGCAATTGACGGTGCAAATGAATATGTATACCAGAATGTAAGTTTTAATATAAACGGTACAATTGGAATTTCTACTAATAACAAAATCAAAAGTGTATCATGGGTTGATAAAGACAAGAATGGTAATATATTAGGAAGCGGTACTTTGACTGCAGCTGCTGGTCCTGTAACTACAACTGTAGATCCAACTGCTACGGATTTTGCTTCTTATGAAGGCAAGCTGGTAACAAGAGCATTTACTGTAACTAACGTATACGGACAACTTAAATCAGCTAGTGTAAACTTTGTAATAGATAAAACTCCTCCTGTTGCCCAGAATGACTTTAAGGTGGGTGGAAAAAGTGTAACAGAATTGAGTGCTACAGATACATGGTTAAAAGCTTCTGCACTTAAGGTTTCTGGTTCTTATGTAGAAAATGTAAGTGGAATTAATTCTGTCACAGTAACTTTAAATGATGTAGAGAACCCAGTTTCTGTAAACAGTTCAAATTCATCAGGAACAATTACATATAAGTTTGATTCTACAATCAGCGGATTTACAGAAGGTAAGGAAAATGTAATTAAGTTTGATACTGTAGATAAGGCTAAAAATACTGCAAGCACAGTAATTATTTCTGGAATTAAGATTGATACAACTGCTCCAGAATTAACTAAAACTAAGAATCCTACTGATGGTTCTGGTAATGAAAATAGCTTGTGGTATAGAAAAGCTGATGAAACAGACTGGAATGAATTTAAAACTTCTATCCTTACAAATAAATCTAAGAATATTGAATTACAGGGGGCCTTCTCTGATAAAAACGGAGATTTGGCAGTTTCTGGTGTAAGTACAATTAAGATTAAGGTGGGAACATACGAATTTGATGCTAAGACTGTACCTACTGCAGGTATTGGTTCTGATAACTTTGCTGGAGCAGCTACTGGAAAATGGCAGGCTACTTTAGACTTTGAAAAAGTTAATTTGGCAACTGGTTCACATACAATGAGCTTTGAAATTACAGATGTGGCTGGTAATATTACAAAAACAAATAACGGCACAATTGTAGTTGATGCAGATAAACCAGAAGCTAAGATTAACCCAATTACTGATGCAGATACAGACACAGACGGAACTCAAGTAAATAAAACAATTTCTCTTGTTGGTACTGCTAGCGATAATAATGCTCTGAAAGAAGTTACTGCAATTCAGATTTCTTCAAACTATAATGCTGCTTCTCCTGATTCTGCAACATGGACAGAGCTTTCTAAAGCAAATGCAGGTGAAAATTATACACTTGCTGGTACAACAAATTGGACTGCTGCCAACTTTGATACAACTGAGTTTACAGATGGAACTTACTACTTGCGTGCAAATGTTCTTGATGAAGCTGGTAATACAGGTTATTCAGCTATATTAGAAATTATGATTAATCAGGATTCAGACCGTCCTGTTATAAAGATTCCAACTTTAAATGAAACTAATGCATTTATTCAGAGTGAAACATTAATGGGTACGATTTCTGATGATGATGGAATTACTTCTTTTGAATATTCAGAAGATGGTACAACTTGGACAAATATACCTGTTTCAAGTGGAAGCTGGAAAGTAACATTTGCTGCCGGTACACACAATATGTACTTTAAGGTTGTGGATGCATCTACACCAGCAGGAACCTTTATTACAAAAATTGCAGGGGATGATGACGATTCATTAAAACGTCCATTCCTTACATTAGGAAGTACTAAGAATGATAATGATACAGCTATTAGTCTTTCTGTAGACTTGAAGGCTCCAGAATTTAAGACAATTAAGTTCAATAAATCAGGAACAACTCCTGCTGATGGAGAAACAGTACCTTCAGTTCCAGAAGATCCTGATGCTAATTCAACATGGGAAGCTGTTTCTGGAAAAATTACTTATAGTCCAAGTGAACCTTATATGTATGTAAAGGTTGTTCTTGAAGAAGATGTACTTATGCACGAAAGTGATAGAGATTCAGTTTCTAGTGATATTACAATTTCTTTGGGAAGTAATTTAGGGATTGTAACAGGTGGAACATTTACAAGAAATAAAGATACAACAAAGACTCCAAATGAATATACATATTTAATTGGACCAATTGATTTGAGTACAAATATTGCAGCTGGCGATGGTACAAAGACTGTAACAATTACAGCAAAAGATAAATCTGGTAGATCAACATCTTCTACATTCAATGTTAGTACAGATAAGACTGCACCAACAGTTTCTTTGAATTACCCAACTGCTGATGACAAGATTAGTGGAAAAGTAACATTGCTTGGAAGCTTCAGCGATTCTACAGGAATCAGTTTGACAGCTGGAGATATTCAGTACTTAATTCCTACAACAGCTCAGCAAGCTGATAGTGCAGATCTTTCTGATGCTGATTGGAAAAATATTACAGTTGCTGGTAATCTCTTTGCTTCCATGAAGCTTGCATTTGAAAGTTCAAGCTATACACAGCCAAGTGCAGAAAGTGGAAAAGACAGCTTGATTTATTATGCAACAAATACAAACTATGCAACTCTGGATTCAAATGGAATAGTAACTCTTCCTATTTACTTTAAAACAAAAGATACAGTAGGAAACATTGCAGTTGATAAGAGTAACTCAATTGTATTGGATCCAGATGCAGGTATTCCAACAGTAGAACTTTCTTCTCATACAGATAAAGCAAAAACTGCTGGTGTTGTAAATCTTATGGGTTCTGCAAGTGATGATGAAAAAGTTGAATCAGTTAAGATTACAAAACTTGAATATACAACAAAAGAAACTATTGATGAGGAAACAACATGGGAAACTGTTTCTGATACAACAGTAGCAGGCCTTGTAGTAACAGATAAGGGAACTGCAGAAGAAAATGGTGTAATTAAGTGTGTTGGTACAACAAGCTGGAAGGCCTCTATTGATACATCTAAACTTGGTTCGACAATAACAGCAATTCGTGTAACTGTAGAAAGCTTCGATGAAAACGGAACTCCTAGCAGTAAAATTCACATTGATGGAACAACAAAGGACACAAGTGTAACTCGTATTCTTGTAGATAAATCTGTTCCTAAGTTAGAAAGTGCTTCTATTGTAGGATTCGCTTCTACTCCAGATAGTGCAATAACTACACCAAGTTTTGAAAAGACATATTCTTCTGGTATGTACATTAGTAAGAATAATGCTGCAAAACTTTACTTTAAAGCAGTAATTTCTGATGATTCAAGCGTAACAGGAATATACTTTACTTGTAATGAAGGAAGTGCAGTTTCTACAACAGATAAATTGGAAGATGGATTAGGTACAAAAAAATATACAGTTCTTCTTCCAATCGACATGACAAATGAAGGTCATATCTATGCAACATTGGAAATGCTTGATGGACAGCACACAGATGTAACACAGAACTTCAGCTTCTACATTGATAATACTGCACCAAAAATGTACAGCAAGTCTGGGGATACATATGTTTCAAATGACAAGATTAATAATACAGCAACATTGCGTTTGGAAAACAACAGTGGTTTGGTAGTTAATACAGAAAATGTAGTAGAAAACTCAGATGGTTCTTATACATTTGGTGACAGCGTAGAAGAAGCTGGTTCAGGACTCGCTTACGTTGTTTACTGGTTCGGAAAGGCAAATTCTTCTGGTGAAACAAACCGTGTTTATAACCCAATGTTTAATGATGGTTCTAATAACAATAAGACAGACATTGATGGAACAACTGTAAAGATTAACAGCGAAAATCTTCCTGTTCTTGTTCAGACAGTAACTCGTTCTTCAGCAACAACGGTTGAATATGACGGACTTAGTTCTAACAAGAATATCAGAGTTGGCGGACTTGTAAAACTTGGTGGTTCTTATCACTTAATCAAAGAAATTTCTGAAAATGTTGTAACACTTGCAGACAGTATTGATACAAGTTATAAAGATGCAGAATTCGTTTACGCACAGGTTGTTGACCATGCCGTAACAGAAGGCTTTGATTCAACAGCAGAAACTGGAGTTTCTAACGATGATGGCGACGGAATGGTAGAAATGGTTAAACAGACCGGAACTACTTACAAGTGGAGTTCATCAATCCTTTCAGACAAAATTGAAGATGGTCCAGCAGAAATCCACGTAACAGTATTCGATGCTGCAGGAAACGTAAACTCTGGATATGTAAAAACTAGTATTCAGAACAACAGACCTCGAATTTCTCGTGTATTCCTTGGTACTGACTTAAATGGAAACGGTAAGTTTGATTACTATTCACCAAACGCAACTGGTGCAGTTCTTTCTACAGATAAACGTGATGCAACTGCAAATGGAACAGAATTCGGTGAATTAAGCTTCTACTCTGCATTGAGTACAGATGGAAAACTTCAGGGTAATGTTACAATTGATTCTTCAAGCTTTGTTGTAAGTGGTGATTTCCTTGTTCTGCCAGAAATTGTAGGTGGAAATGGAACTCTTAAGTACAACTATATGGTTGCTGATACTGAGGCTGCAGCAACTTCTACAACTGTAGGAACTGGTACAGCAGCTCTTAAAGATTTAAGTACAACAGCCGAAGAATTAAAGTTGCAGAAACGTTCTGATTCTAAGCAGGATGTTAGCGGTACAGGTGGATTACTTGGAACAAGCAACATATTTGATGGCTACAACTACAGTAAAACTGCAACAAAATATGATGAAACAAATCATAAAGGAACAAAATCTGGTTCACTTAAAGGACTTGTAATTGAAAAGGCTGATTTAACAACACACGAATCTTGGACAACAGAGGATGGAAAGAAAAACAAATTCTTCGCATTCACATTCTGGGATGAAACTGGTGTAAGTGATGGTTTGACACAGGGTAAAGATACTCTTAATGCAGTATTGAAAGTTCCTGTTGTTGTAAACGTAGTTGATGATGTAAAACCAACTGCAAATATTAAACCATTCTACTGGAACAGCAAAGAAGACAGCTCATTCGTTTACGATGAAAATGGAAATCCACAGGGTCACATTGATATTGATGACGGCACAGGAACAACTAACCCTGGTGTAGCTGGTCGTGTATATGTAGAAGGAACTGCAAAAGATGAAACTCGTTTAGGCGCACTTTACTTTACTGAGCCAGATGGAAAAGTTTATAAGATTGCTGAATATAATGGAGATGCTTGGTTAAATACATCTTCTGGAGTAGCCGAAGATGGTATTCAAGCTTCATGGACAAACATCAAGAATGTCTGGGTAGAAACAATTACAGAACCAAGCCAGGCTGGACATGAAGTAGCATGGAAGGTTGAAATTGACATGACTCCAAATGGAATTGCAACTGATAATACTGTTGATATTACAGCAAAAGATGCTGCTTCAAAAGTAAATACTTCAGATGCAAGCCTAGCTCAGACAATTGATCCAGAAAAGAAAGCAGGTGGAGCATTAACATCTCACTATATTATGGATTTCGTGCCTTATATTAAGAGTATTTATCCAGCTAATGGAACAGCAAACCGTTCAAGATTAGGTAAATACTCAGTAAGAGCCGGTGAAGACATGATTATTGAGGGTATGAACTTTGCGAAAGATGCAAGTTATACAGTCAATTTCTATAAAACAAATACTTCAGAAGAAGGTGGTGTTCAGGGAGCCAAAGATGCTGGTGGAGTTACAACTTTAACTGGTACAATTGAAAAAAATGGTCAGATTACAATAAAAGCTCCAAATTATTCTCGTTATGTTGAAGTTGTAGTAAGTGATGTTGCAACAAAGAACAACACAAACACAAACGGTGGTTACAACATCGAAGCAGGATTCGGTGCAGCTTCAGCTAACAATAACGGTACAAACTTCTGGACTGATGATAGATATGTTAGTGTTTGGAAGGTTGGTACAACTTTTACAGGTAGTGAACAGCCACATGATGGTTCTATCGAAAAAGGTACTGCTGCAACTGTAAAATATACTGGTTCAACAAAAGGTAGCATAGGAACAGATAACAAGTTATTTGCAATATGGGGATCTGATACGAATATGGTTTATGATGAAGTATATGGAGGTACACGTTCTTATTCATTAATTGGAGATCAGTCATCAGGTTTCTTCTATGGACCACCAACACAAACAGATATTGCTGTTGTAGGAGATCGAGTATTCTATGCAATACTTGATAATGGTGTAAAAGATGCAAATACATTCGGTTCAGGTTTATATTTGACTCGTGAAGGTAAAAAAATGAAGAACCAAGAGGATGGAGGACAGATTGCTCAGGTTGAAAAACAATCTATGTTAAATCAGTTCAGAAATCCTAAACTAGCAGGATGTTTAGCAACATCTTCAACAGGTTCAGGTAATTCTTGTTATATGTATATGACATACTATGACTATAAAACTCATTGTCTGAAATATGCTCATATAGAATATGTTCTGAATGAGGATTCGAATAATTGGACTGATGCTATAAAATATTTTACAGGAAGAAATAAATCAACTGGATTATCTGGATCAATCGTAATAGCAGGTGAAGACTCTATATCGTCAACAAATGATGTAGGAACTTGGTCTGATGTTAAAGTTGATATGTCAACAGGAACACCAATTCCTGTAGTTACATATTACAATAAAACTGCTGGTAAATTGTATATTGTGAGGGCAACAAATACTATTCCTACAAAATCATCAGATTGGGGAATTCCAATAGAAGTATCTAGTCCAGCTAATGTAAAAGACTTTGGTCGTTATGTAAGTATGGAAATGGGTTCAAATGGTGACTTATTCATTACAGCACAGGATGCGGATAATTCAAGACTATATTACATGCATTATACATTTACAAAGGCTGAATCTGGTAATGGAGGAACTTATACTAGAGATGTAATAAATTGTATTGATGCAGTAAATGGTGCTGGTCGTTGGACAGATATAAAACTTATAGATTCAACAAAAATTGGTAAAGAAGCAGGACCAGTAATTATTCATCAGGATCCGACAAAACTAAATACAAAGAATGCTTTGAAACTCTGTACGTTGAACGGTGAAAATTGGGATTCTATGTATGTTCCTTCTAAATTTGAACCGGAAGATACTAAACTAAGCTTAGTATTATCAGCTTTAGATCCTGATAATGTAACAGATGCTGTTGCGGTTGGGTATAATTCGAATAACCTTTGTATTGACTTCCTCCGCGACGAACAGTAATTAATTGTTAAAAACTACAGGCCTGCCGGTAAATCGGCAGGCCTGTTTCTTTTTATGTTTGCTGTATGTTATTTTTCCAGCTGGGCAGCAAGTTCTTTTACGTGTTCAAGAGGAATACGAATAGAGCTTGAAATTTCTTCTAATGAAAGCTTATTAAGTTTCAATAAAGCGATAGCATCTTCATCTGCTTTTTTGCTGGCTCCTCGTTCTTCACCCAAGAGAATATCATATGCACGCTGTCTTTCGTATTCCATGTATTTTTTCCTCAACAGAACGTTCTGTTTGGCGGTGTTCACTTTCTGGAGAATCTTTTTTGAGAGTTCG
>JAEDFX010000020.1 GCA_016297805.1 Treponema sp.
GCGGCTGAGGGTTACCGAACTGCGGAAGGCGTTTTGGTGTTTCAATTTTGGGCTCAAATCATTATTATTCTTCTATTATGAATTATATTTACAATAATAAAGAAGAAATGAATAAATTACTGGATCGTTTTGTGCGTTATGTTAAGGTCTGGTCTGAAAGTGATGAAAAAGCGGCTGATGCTGGTGTTATGCCTTCTACTGAGCAGCAATGGGATTTGGCTAAAATTCTGGTTAAGGAATTGCGAAATCTTGGCACAAGAAATGTTTATCTTACTGATTATTGTTATGTTGTAGCTAAAATCGATTCTAATATTATTGATCCTGATGAACGTAAAAAATACCCTACTATTTTGCTGATGGCTCACATGGATACTGTTGATGAAGTTAGTGGAAAGGATGTTCATCCGGTTATAACTATGCCTTCTGCCAGTGAATCCCCTACTGGTGAAGCTGATACTATTATTAAAACTGATGGAAACACTTTGCTTGGGGCTGATGATAAGGCTGGTGTTTCTGCAATTATGTGCGCTGTGGAATACCTGATGAATCATTATGAAGATTTAAAGCATGGTCCTATTGAGGTAATGTTTTCTCCCGATGAAGAAACTGGCCATGGGATGGACAAAGTTCCTTTGAATATTTTAAAGGCTGACTGTGCCTACACTGTTGATGGTGGTGACGAAGGAGAAATGGAAACTGAATGTTTTAATGCATGGGCAGGAACTGTTACTTTTACTGGCAAAGCTTGTCACACTGGAGATGCAAAGGCAAACGGTATGATAAATGCAGTAACTTTAGCTGGAGAATTTGCGGCCCGACTTCCTCATAATATGGCACCGGAAACTACTGAAGGCTACGAGGGATTTATTGCACCTATGGAAATTGGCGGAACTATTGAAAGTGCTTCTGTAAATATGTTGCTGCGTTCATTCAATACTGAAGAAATTGAAAAAGAAAAGTCGATTATTTCAAAAATTGCTGATGAAGTTTGCGCTGAGTTTGGTGGTAAGGCTGATGTTCAGTTTAAGCAGCAGTATTTGAATATGAAAGAAAAAATGGACGAACACCCGGAAGTGGTTGCTCGTCTGGAAAAGGCATATGAAGCCAGCGGTGTAAAAATTATTCGAAAGCCTATTCGAGGTGGCACTGATGGTTCCCGTCTTACTGAACTGGGTATTCCTACTCCAAATATTTTTACCGGGGCTCATGAATTTCATTCAAGAAATGAGTGGTGTTCTCTAAACCAGATGTCAAAAGCTGCCGATGTATTAATAAATTTATTGTGTAATTATTAAAGAAGGCGAATATGCATGAATATGTAATTGAAGGTGGATATCCTATTCAGGGGACAATTACTGCCAGCGGCAACAAGAATGCGGCTCTTCCTTGTCTTACTGCTACCCTATTAACCAATGAGCCTGTAATTCTTCATAACATTCCTGAGATTCAGGACACTAATGTTATGATTGATATTTTAAAATCACTTGGTGCAAAGGTTGAAAAATTAAGCAAAAATAACTGGAAGATTCAGTGTGAAAATATCACTTCTTCTGAGCTTCCTAAAGATATGACTAAAAAAGTAAGGGGGTCCATTGTATTTGCTGGACCACTTATTGCACGTACTGGAAAATGCGAAATGATGCCTCCTGGAGGTGATGTAATTGGTCGCCGCAGAGTTGATACTCACTTTCTGGCATTGGAACAGTTAGGCGCAAATATTTCTGTAAATGGTCATTTCTCTTTTGTGGCAAATAAGCTTAAAGGTGCAGATATATTTTTGGATGAAGCTTCGGTTACTGCCACTGAAAATGCTGTTATGGCATCAGTACTTGCAGAGGGTACTACTTATATTAAAAACGCAGCCAGTGAACCTCATATTCAGGATTTGTGTAATATGCTGAACTCTATGGGTGCTAAAATTTCTGGGGTTGGCAGTAACAGTATTACTATTGAAGGTGTTAAAAAGCTTCACGGTTGTGAATTTACAATTGGACCTGATTACATTGAAATTGGTTCATATATTGGTATGGCTGCTGCCACTAAAGGAAAGATTACGATTAAAGGTATTCGTGCTGAAGAAATGCGTCCTTTAAAATATAGTTTTGCTAAGCTTGGTATTTCATGGCAGCTTAAGGGCGATGAATTAACTGTTCCTATTAATCAGGATTTGAAAGTAAACAACGACCTGGGAAATGCTATTCCAAAAATTGATGATATGCCTTGGCCTGGATTTCCTGCAGATTTAACATCCATTATGACTGTAGTTGCAACTCAGGTTGATGGTACTGTTTTGATTTTTGAAAAAATGTTCGAGAGCCGAATGTTCTTTGTTGATAAGCTGATTTCTATGGGTGCTAAAATTACTTTATGCGATCCTCATCGTGCGGTGGTTTGCGGACCTAGCATGCTCCACGGAGACCATCTGGTATCTCCTGATATTCGTGCTGGTATGGCTATGGTTATTGCGGCTATGTGTGCCCATGGTAAAAGTAGAATCAGCAATGTTTACCAGATTGAACGTGGATATGAGGATTTGGTCGGCAGATTACAGAAGCTGGGCGCTCATATTGAAAAGATTGAAGTGGAATAACACGAGGGCACTGACGACCACTGTTAAATATACACTATTCCTTTGTTATGAAGTCTCTGGAGTTGTTTTTGCAGCTCTGGAGATTTTTTTATTTTCACTATAATCTGGTCATGCTGTTCTGCTGGAAGTGACGGATTAAGCTGAGACAAAACCTCTAACAATTCCGGTTGCATTTTCTGGGCAAATTCTTCCTGTAAATAAATCCATGTGTACTGAGTATGATTTTTGTCTCCACCAGTTGAAACTGGACTACTTCCCAGCCAGAAAATATCTTTTCCTTCAATCTGAGTACTTTTCTGCTCATACTTTTCTATTAGGCGTTCCAGAAAGTCTTTTTGAATTGTAGGAGCAGGAACTGGAAAATCGAACCATTTCTGCACTTTCATATCAAGTTTTTCACCATGCATCCAGGAATTCAAAGCTGTTTCTAAAGGAATACCGAATTTGTCGGAGGATTCTTCCCCTTTAAAATGCAGATTATTATCTGCGAAAATTGAACTGTTATTTTTCTTAGGCTCTATTGGAGTAAGTTCAGAATGCTCTCCCCTACTCCACTCGTAGTAGACCTGAGAATTTCTTGTAAGCATAAATTTGTGCCAGAAAGAACTGTCCAGAAGTCCTGCAGCAAAAAATTGTCGGAGAGTTTCCATGGAATTAATAATAGATTGTGGCGTATCATGCCAGAAGCCATAAATCATATAAGCATGAACCAGAATTCCTGCCTCTTTAAATGCGGCACAAGCACCAACTACAGATTCTATATCCGTTCCTTTGTTGATAGATTTTAAACCTTCGCCAGTAGCAACTTCCAGTCCGGCAGAAGCTCCCCCAAAGCCACAATAGCTTAAAAAGGCAGCCAGATCTTTAGTAAAAGCTTTCTCAAAACGAACATTTCCCCAGTAATAAAGAGGATTTCCATTTCTAGCGTTCAATAATGCAAAATTTTTCAGAGCCACAGGAGGAAGCGCTTCATCAACAAAATGAATTCCGTAAACTCCCTTTGATTTTGCTGTTTGTAAAAGTCCATTATAAAGTGGTTCAATATCTACAGGACGATAGCCGCAAACATAATCAAGCTGTGTATCACAGAAAGCACATTTATGCCAATAGCAGCCATGTGCAAGATAAGCCTTTACCCAGGCACCATCATTCCAGATTCTGTGCATTGGATTTTTATCATCGCAAACTCTAGGATAACGGGAAAAATCCACATCAGAAAAATCAGGAATGACTTTTGTAGTCATTTGTTCTTCGTATTTTTTTGTTTCCTTATCTTCCCAAAGTGGTTCCAGTACTTTATCTGCATAAAAGAAACGCATCTTATATATAGAAGAATCAGGTATTTTTAATTCATTTTTTAGCAGTTTTTCATAACTACCATAACCACGGTCAAAGGAAAGTGCATCTACATATTTTGCAAGGGCTGGGTCGTTTGCATCCCGGAGTTCTGTATTTACAAAACCTCCCCCAATAGAAATAAAGGTTTTTGTTCCAAAGATTTTTCTTGCATATCGGGCAGTGTACAATGCAGGAAGAAATGTTCCGGCAAAAGGAACTGAAATACACAACAGGTCTGGAGCCTGTGTTCGAGCCAGCTCTACAAATAATTTTTCCAGAACTGGCTGGTAAAAATACTGCATTACTGGGGAATCCAATTTTTTCTCTATCTGAGAAAAGCTGCGTTCATCTACGGTAAGATGTTCTGCATAACGAATAAGAGAGAATTCAGAATCAAAAACTGCAGTGATATAATCTGCTAAATCTGCAAGAGCATAGGAGCAAAGAAACCGCACATCATCTACTGTTGGGTCATGGTCCATATTGCCAAGAAAATTTTCCATACGGGAGCCACGAGGTGCAAATGGTGAATAAAGGAACTGATGCTCCTGCTCTCTGGATTTTCCACAAAGAATTGCAACGATTGTATCTATCCACTGAATCCAGTTTTTTTTCTGACTTACATAGCGGCGAATATTGAAGGCAGAGTTTTCATCTCCCTGAGCTTCAAAATCTGCTGCCATTTTTAAAGCCTTTTGTTCAGAAAGATCAAAGAGTCTGGCAACCCCTTCCCTACTGAAAATTGAATAAAAAAGCTCGATGCTCATATCCAGCCAGCGGGAATTATGTCCCTGCATTTTGAAATAAGAATTTAAATAGGCTCCCGAAGGATATGGAGAATTAAGCTGTACTAAAGGTGAAGTAATAACCAGAACGTTCATACAATAATTATAAATAGAAAATAGTTCATAGTCGATAGGATATGATGAAAGCGGGGCGTTGCGGGGTAAGCAACCGAAGGTTGCCTCCCGCTAGAAGGGGTGGTGAGCAACGCAGTGCGAGCCAGGGGAAGGCTTTCCCCCTTATTTTTAAATTCCGTGGTATAATATTTTTATGATTCATGTTGAAACTAGAGTAAAGATTCCTTTTTTGTGGGGAAAAGCAGTTTTTAGAAAATCTAACTGGTCTCAGATTAATCTTATTGTAGGTCCTAACGGTTCCGGAAAAACTTTGCTGGCGGAAAGTCTGGCTCGTCAGTTTAAGGACAAGGGCTACAATGTACGGTTTATTCGCTCAGAACGTAAATATACTGACCAGATGCCGGTTTTAAAGCAGAATGACAGAATCAGGGGAAAAATTGAAAAAGTGCTTTCCAGTATGTTTGGAAAATCCATTAAATTTATTGGAGACATTGACGGCACTTTGATTCCTATTGTCGAAAACAAGGCCTGGAAAGTGCAGTACATGCTGGATGATGTAGAATGTCACGGTCTGCGGGAAATTATTTCTCTGCTTATAAGCCTTTATGATACCAGTGCCGGAGATTGTCTGTTTTTTGATGAACCTGAACTGCATCTGCACCCTCAGTTTCAAAGTTTTTTTATGAATGAAATTCGCAAGCAGACTGAGCATAGTAATCACAGGGTATTCTTTTTGATTTCCCATTCACCTTTTTTTATTGACCTGCGAACTCCGGATGATTTAATGGGAGTTATTGCCTGTCATGTAAATAAAGTACCTACAACGATTGAAGAACTTTCTGAAGAAGACGAAGCACTTTTTTACCGTTTCTTGCCTAGATTCAATACTTATCATAAGCAGTTCTTCTTTTCTGATAATCAGATTTTTGTAGAAGGTTATACTGACCAGCAGATGTTCACATACCTGCTTTCTTTTATTTCTGAATCCTACAATGCAGCTGGCACTGGTGTTATTGATGTAGGTGGCAAAGATGAACTGGGGGTTTTCTGTAAGGTTTGTTCCCTTCTTGGTACTGAAGGCCGGATTATTACGGATTTGGATTCTCTTTTCAGCGGCAAGTTACGGGAAGTTTTTTGCAAAGACAGCCGGGTGTTAGAATGGATGGAAAAACAGGAATTCAAGCAGGCAGATTTTTACAAGCAGATTTTCAGTAAAAAAGAACTGGAACAACCGGTTACTCTTGAACGTTTGATTCTTCAGCTGGAACGATACCTTGTTGCTATGGGTAAAAATCTTATGGAAAGAACTGCAAACGGGAAGATTCCACCAAGAGTTTCTCCCTTAATTGCCAAACTTAAACACCTGCAGGGTAAGCATGAAAACGCAGAAGCAATTGATACTTATAAAACGGTTTTACTGCAGGGAGTTACAAACGTTGAGGAAGATTTAAGTCATATTCTTTCTCCAGAAATTGCTAAAACTCTGCCTGTTATAAAAAATCTGGCAGCATTGGCATTTGCAGGAGCGGAGGCTGCCCGGGTTTATATTCTGCAGAAAGGCTGCATTGAACATTATTACAGCAGAAATTCTATTCTATACATGCCTATAAGCGGAAAGGATAAGCTGTTCCGCTATGAACTTGATTTTATTCAGGAAGCACCTAGAAAAGCTGTACGTAAGAGTTATAGAGATTTGATTGAGATTCTGGAGAAGTGTGTAGAGAAGTAGATTATCGTCCTTAAACAAGCTCAGTAACCACCATGTCACGCTTAAGGAGCGTAGTAATAATCTCAAAGTCACAGTTCTTGAAAATCACAAATTTTTGATTTATAATTTAAAATTGGGTATGGGACGCATCTTTTCTAATCTTATTGTCCCTGGGGAAAATTTTAAATGGCTTATGTAAAAAATCTTTTTGATCAGAATTTCATCCAGTATGCAAGTTACGTTATTCGTGACCGTGCTATTCCAGAAATTACTGATGGACTTAAACCTGTTCAAAGACGAATCATTCATACTTTAATCAAAACAGACGATGGACGTTTTACAAAGGTTGCTAATGTTGTTGGTAAGGTAATGGCATATCATCCTCATGGAGATGCTTCAATTTATACTGCCCTTGTAAACCTTGCAAATAAGGAACTGTTCATTGATAAGCAGGGAAACTTTGGTAACATGTATACCTCTGATGAAGCCTCTGCCCCACGTTATATTGAATGTCGTTTACGTCCCGTAACAAAAGATATTCTTAACACAAACCCTAGAATTACTTCCTATGTAGATACTTATGATAGCCGTGATGTAGAACCTGTTGCTTTTCAGGCAAAGCTTCCTTTAGTTCTGATTCTTGGTGCAGAAGGTATTGCGGTTGGTATGAGTACTAACATCCTCAGCCACAATATCCACGAAGTTATTGAAGCTGAGCGCAAATGCCTTAGAGGAGAGAAATTCCAGCTTTACCCGGACTTCCCTACAGGCGGTTTGATTGATGTAACTGATTATCAGGATGGTCTTGGAAAAATCATCACCCGTGCAAAAATGGATACTAGTGATGAGAAAAAAATTGTAATTACAGAGCTTCCATACGGTTCTACTTCCGACAGTCTCTGTGATTCTATTGAAAAGGCTGTTCGTAATGGAAAAATCAAGGCTACTTCCATTCAGGATTTCACTTCTGATTCGGTAAATATTGAAATCAAACTGCAGAGAGGAGTTTACACAAAGGATGTAGTCGATTCTCTTTACGCTTTTACTGATTGTGAACAGACAATTTACTGTAATCTTCTTGTAATCAAAGACAATATGCCGGTTCAGATGACTTGTACTCAGGTTATTGAACATCACGCAAAACAGTTGACTGGTATTCTTAAGCGGGAACTGGAACTTGAAAAAGAAGATTTGATGGAAAAACTTCATCTTAGAACTTTGGAAAGAATCTTTGTTGAAGAACGTATTTATAAAAAAATTGAGCAGCAGAAAACTGAAGAAGGTGTTATAAAAGCTGTAAAAGATGGTTTTAAACCTTTTAAAGCTGAATTGATTCGGGATGTTACTGATGAAGATGTTGATCACTTGCTCCGTATCCCAATCCGACGCATTTCCTTGTACGATATGAATAAGAACAAGCAGGAAGTTAAAGCAATTAACGACCGCATTAAAGAAATCAACAAGCTTTTGAAGCATCTGGTTGATTATGCAATTTCTTATCTTGACGGAATCGAAAAGAAACTTAACGCAGACCAGATTAAACGACGTACAAAAATCACCAATATTAATACTGTTGATGTTAAATCTGTTACAAAACGTGATGTTGCACTTAAATATGATGAGAAATCAGGCTATTTAGGAACTGCAGTATCAGGTGGTATGGAATTATTTAAAGTTACTCCATTTGATAAGATTCTGTATGTTCGAAAGAGCGGAATTTTCTCTGTTTCTGAAACTCCAGACAAACTTTTTGTGGGACCTCAACTGCGATTCTGCGGTTTTGCAGACAAAGAAAGCCTTTCAAAAGTTTTATTCACTGTTATATATAGAGAACCAGAAACTCAGTATGTTTATGTAAAACGCTGTAAGATTCAGGCTTTTATTATGAACCGTGACTACTTCTTTGCTCCAGAAGGAATGGAAGTTCTTCATGTTGATACTCGCAAAACTTTCACCTTCCAGTTGAACTATGTAAAGAAGCCAAAAATGAAGGTTTTCTCAGAAAAATTCAAATCTGGTGATTTTGAAGAAAAATCTCTGAAGGCAAAAGGCGTTCGTGTGGCAGCAAAAGAAGTTCAGAATATTGAAGTTCAAAGTGATAAACCTAAAAACGGGGAACTGTTCGAAGAAAATAAATAATGGATATTTTAACTAAAACCGTTCAATTCGAAGAAGTTATAAAGGGTTCCCGTTTTCTTTCCCAGCTGATTCCCTGCGAAAGTCAGGCAGCAGCCCGTGAACTTATTAAATCTCAAAAGGCAAAATATGCAGATGCAACACATGTTGTTCATGCATTTGTAATTGGTCCCGGAGCCGAAGTAATGGGAATGAGCGATGATGGGGAGCCAAGTGGAACTGCAGGACGTCCAGTACTTGATGTTCTAAAAGGCAGGAAATGCACAAATACTGTAGTTACTGTAACAAGATGGTTTGGCGGAACCTTACTGGGAACTGGAGGTCTGGTGAAGGCCTACTCCGGCGGTGCTAAGCAGGTAATTGAACAGGCTGATGCGGAAGGTGCATTTGAAGAACTGATTGCTAAATCAGGATTTTCTTTTACCACAGACTACTCTCTATACCAGCTGATAAAACTGACCATGGAACAGTACCACCTTTATAATATTGCAGAAGACTTTGGAACAGAAATCACTATAAAAGGTGAAATTCGTGAAGATGAGCTTGATACTTTCTCTGCCAGAATAAAAGACCTGTCTAACGGAAAAATTACTGTTTCAAAACAATAAAAAATGTTACACTTCTTTTTATGAAACGTATTTTTGTTTTATCTATAGCACTTTTTTTATCTGTAAAATTATTTTCTCAAGATGCCACAATTTATCTTTGGAGAAATGTAAAAGGCATGGAGAAGCAGCCTTCTGTTATGTTTATGCATAAGCCTGCTGAAAGTGTAAAAAATACAAAAACTGCAGTTATTATTGCACCTGGCGGAAGTTATCATCATCTTGGTTTATACAACGAAGGTTACTGTTCTGCAAAATGGTTTTCCGATAACGGTGTAACAGCCTTCATGTTAAAATACAGAACCAATGAAAGTTTTTATAATGAACCTGCCATGCTTCAGGATATTCAGCGGGCAATCCAGATTGTTCGCGAAAATGCTGATGAATATGATATTGATCCTTCAAAACTCGGAGTAATCGGATATTCTGCCGGCGGTCATCTGGTAGCAATGGCTGGTGAATTTTTTGAAACTCATAATGAACTGGAAAAACTTGGGATTGAGACTGATGTAAGTCTTAGACCAGATTTCTGTATGCCAATTTATCCAGTTGTATCTATGCAGGACGATATTGCACATCGCTGGAGCCGTAAATCTTTATTGGGTAAGAAACAATCTCAAGAACATAAAAATGAGTTTTCACTTGAAATGCAGGTTCCAGACAATATGCCTCCAACTTATATAGTTGTCTGCAAGGATGACCCGGTTGTTATTCCAGAAAATTCTATGCGCTTATATGCTGCTTTAGAAGAAAAAAACATTCCAAATTGTCGTATTGCAGTTTATGAATGGGGCAAACACGGATTCGGAATGCTTAACAATGACTTTATGAAAGAGTTTCATTGGAATGAAGCACTTAAAGAATGGATGATTGAAATAGGAATGATGGATTAGCCTATTTCCAAAATCAGATATCATTCAAAAGGAATATTAAAATCTATAAACTGGTACAAGGGAGTAAAAGGATCTTCTGTCATTTTTACGGTAGCTCCAAATTCCAGTACCAGTCCATTACTTTCTTTATAAGTCTGCCACTGTGGAAGCCCTTCCCCATTTGGATTTCCTGATTTTACAAAATTCACCCAGTAAGAAGACATTATTTTTTCCAGTTTATAATCACTTTCATCATAATTCTTATTCTCTGGAACATTTCTATATGCATAAATCATTTCACCTGAATGATTTGTTCCAAGTCCGCCATTTTCCTTAGAAAAATAGTACTCATAAACAGGTCTACCTTGATTGCTCACAGTTTCAGACCATAATTTGTGTGGATAAGTAAAACATACTGCAGAAAAAATATCAGAATAATATTCTTTTGCTTCTCTGTTAGTTTTAGGATTTCCATAATCAGCACATGCCTTGTAATCTGGAATATAAGGAGATTTTTTGAGCCATACTTCATCATAATTCTTTAAATTGATATTGTTAAAAAAAGTAAAACCAAAGGCCTCTCTTTTATTAAATCCATTTAACAAAGCTTCTTCATGATTCAAACCTTGCTGATACAGATTCCATGGAGTATCCGGCATAGAATATTCATCTATTGTCATAGAATTATTAATATACTTTGTTTTCACCAGTTTTGAAGCAGGAATTTTTCTAAGCTCATCCACAGATTTGCATTTAAATTCTGACATAATATTCTGTCCCATTTCCATGGCCTTCTGACGACTGCGGAAGGTATGAGCCGGTACAGGAACAACTAAAGATGAACTTTCTCCTATAGCCCTGCGAAACAATTCTTTAGAAAGTGGTGAACAACACAATGCATTAACAGACGAAGAACCTGCTGATTCCCCCGCGATTGTAATATTATTTTTGTCACCACCAAAAACTTCAATATTGTTATTAATCCATTTGAGTGCAGCTATCTGATCAAGTAAACCATAATTTCCTGTTGTATGATTTGGACTTTCAGCAGCCAGTTCTTCACTGGCAAAATATCCAAAAACACCAACTCTATATGCAATTGTAACTACAATAATATTTTCTTTGGCAAGGCTTTCACCATCATATGCTTCAAACCAGCTTTGCCCACCAGTAAGACTTCCCCCATGAATATAAACAAGAACCGGAAGTTTTTCATTTTCAGACACACCTGCAGGACGCCAGATATTCAAATAAAGACAGTCTTCACTTTTGGGACCATTGTCTGTTCTGCTGCCTTTTGAATGAGTGTAGGCATTAAACAGCATATTAAAAACAGGTCCCCTCTGAGTCTGCATACACATTGGTGCAAAATGATTACAATCCCGAATTCCTTCCCATGGAATTACAGGAGCAGGTTCTTTCCAGCGTAAATCACCTGTTGGCGGAGCAGCAAAAGGAATTCCTGCATATAATTCCACTGATTTATCCTGATTATATACACCACGAACCATTCCATCCGAAAGTTGAATAACTTCTATAATGTTACCTTCCTTTGTGTCGTATGGAACAACTTTATTTGATGCACAGGAAGCAAAAATATTTAAAACTGAAACAATTCCCAGGATAAAAACAGTTCTTTTCATATTTATTTTACCCCTAATGCAACTTCCAGAACCTGATGTACATCTGTAACTGGAATAAATTTTATTCCGGCTTTTACATTCTCTGGAATATCCTCCAGGTCCCGTTCATTTGCCTTTGGAATAATAATGGTTTTTATCTTATTACGTTTTGCAGCTACAGTCTTTTCCCTCAATCCTCCAATTGGAAGAACCTGACCAGTAAGAGAAAGTTCCCCGGTCATTGCCAGGTTAGGTTTAATTTTTTTATTCATCAGAAGAGAAACAAATGTTGTAGCCATTGTAATACCTGCACTAGGGCCATCCTTTGGTGTAGCTCCTTCTGGAATATGCAGATGAACTATATTTTCATCGAACCACTTTGATTTTTTGTTTCCTCTTTCAAGCACAAATTTGCGAGCCCAGTTAAAGGCAATCTGACTTGATTCCTTCATTACATCGCCCATCTGGCCTGTAAGAATCAGTCCGCCCTTTCCTGCAAAACTTGTAGATTCTATTAAAAGTGTATCGCCACCCATGCTTGTCCATGCAAGGCCAATAGCAGTACCAGGCACTTTTGCTGTCTTAATCTGACTTTCATCAAACACAGGCCTTCCTAAATATTTATACAAGTCTGGTGCATCTATTGTAACACTCTCTGTCTGTGACTGAGTATTTTGTACCTGCGGTTGCTGAAGCATCATTTCTGTAACAATTTTTCTGTGAATCTTATCCAACGCTTTTTCATAATTACGAACACCAGCTTCACGTGCATATTCTTCAGCAATTTCCAGCAATGCAGCCTTTGTATATTTTACCTGATTCTTTTTCAATCCATTTTTTTCAAGATTCTTAGGAATAAGATATTTTTTTGCAATTTCCAGTTTTTCCTGATCGATATATCCACTAAGTTGAATAATTTCTGCACGATCAAGAAGAGGCCCCGGAATAGAATCCAGTGTATTGGCAGTAAGAATAAAGAATATATTCGAAACATCAAATGGCAAATCAAGATAATTATCTCGGAATGTTACATTCTGTTCAGGATCCAGAACTTCCAGCAGAGCTGAAGCAGGATCTCCATTATGACTTGATCCCATTTTATCAATTTCATCAATCATAAAAACAGGAGTATTACTCTTTGTGATTTTCAACCCCTGAATGATTTTTCCAGGCATAGCTCCAATATAAGTACGGCGATGACCTTTTATTTCCGCTTCATCACGCATACCACCAACTGAGAATCTATAAAATGGTTTATTCATTGCAGCTGCTATTGAACGTCCAACAGAAGTCTTACCAACTCCAGGAGGTCCCACCAGCAGCAGAATTGAACCTTTGCAATCCCCTTTCATTTTTCGAACGGCCAGATATTCAACAATTCGCTTCTTTACGTCATCAAGCCCAAAATGATCTGCTTCAAGGATTTTCTGAGCACGAGACATATCATAATCATCAGCTATTGGTGCATTCCATGGTAACTGAGTCATCAGCTCAAGGAAATTTCTAGTCCCAATATATTCAGAGGAATTTGGATCCATAAGGCTGAACTTTTCCAGTTCGCTATCTACTGTTTCCTTAATTTCTCCTTCAAATTTAAATTCTTCTAGTTTTTTCTTAAATTTCTGATAATCAGTTGCATTTCCATCAGCAGTCTCACCAAGTTCCTCTTGAATTGTTCTCATTTCTTCACGGAGGAAATATTCACGCTGATTTTTTTCTATTCTTTCGTTAAGTTCATTCTGGATTTTTTTCTGAACCCGCAAAAGTTCCTGTTCACGCTTAATAAATACAAGAACCTGCTCCATTCGTTGGCGGATATTTACAGTTTCAAGGATTTTCTGCTGTTCCGCTTTATCAACATTCAGAATTGAAGCAATAAAATCTGCTACCTTACCAGGATTGTCAATATTCACCATATTAAGGCGCATTTCTTCGCTGAACAAAGGATTATTCTCACTTACTTCCTTCATTTCACTGACAAGAGCACGGGTAAGAGCCTTGACTTCAAATGTATCTGATTCTTCGTCCTCCAGATATTCAACAGCTGCGGCCATTGGAGAAGCCTTATGCAATGTTTTTCTGATTTTAAATCGTTTTAAAGTTGAAATAAAAACGTTGATTCCACCGTCTGGAAGATTTACCTTCTTGATAATTCTTGCAACGGTTCCGATTTTATACAAGTCGACAACAGAAGGACTGTCCGCTTCGTTCTTAAGCATTACAATACCAATAAAGCCCCCTTTATCGTATGCCTCCTCTACAACCTTAACGTCATCGGCACTGTTAATCATAAGAGGAGTAAAAATGCCTGGAAAAATTGGGCGCCCTTGAAGAGGAATTAAAGGCAGCTTGTTTGGCAAAAGCTGATCTGTAGGAATAATTGAATGTTCAAAAATATCGTCTCTATCTGTCATAATTTAAAATATAATAATGGGGACATATAGAGTCAAATAATTTCATTCTTCCAAAAATCAAAAAATAATAACACTTTGAAGTCAGACATCAGTGTACCACTGATACGTTGATGTCTGACACCAGTGTACCACTGATACATTGAAGTCTGACATCACTGTATCACTTAATTTTTTTCAGGGAGGCCGAGATTATTAAATCGTCCTGATACCAGTCAATCAGTAAAGAAAAGATTTCATCCTGATAACCTTCAGACGAAACCTTGATTTTCCACACTGTACCAGATTTTATAGTTTCATTATCAACCTTATCCAAATCTGTCCAAGCATTTTTGTACAAAATCTGATAGTTACAACTCTGGGTAATTTCTTCCCCAGTTTCTGCATCGTACGAGGTTGGCTTTATTCTTAAGTTTCTGCTTGTATTTTTTAAGAAATCACACTGTATCAGATAATCCTCATCTCCAAGAGTAAAAGATTTCCACCATACATAAGGTCCTACAACAACCTTAACTCTGTAATCCCCATGAGGCAAATAAACTGTACTCATAGAATAAATCTTATTTTTAGATGAAGGTCGTTCTATCTCAGTTTTATTTCCCAATGTAAAAAGTTTTTCGTAAAAACGGCTTCCCTTTACATACAAGGTACGGTCAGTTCCCTTTATCTCCGGAATCTGATTATTATCATTCTCGAAGAAAAATGCTCTGACAGGTAAATCCATACTATTGGACAGAGCATGAGGCATTTCCATTTCTATTGTTACAGGAGTATATATTCCCCGAAGAACAAATCTGTGGATAATCCCAGTTTTCCAACAGCCTCCCATAAAAATTCCTACCACACAAACAACTGCAGCAATATGGAAAATCTTTCTTCGAATTTTATCCTTTGCCTCAATTTCAGGAAACTCAAAAGGTTTTACTGTATTCACTGACTTCGCCAGCTGAACACGTATTTCATGAGTATCATAATGACTAAGATATTTTTTTACAGCCTTTAAAACTCCATCAATAGACTGAAAACGATTCTTTGCCTTTGGTCGAGTCATTTTTTTTATCAGCTGGCACACTTCCTTAGGAATTGTTTTGTCTATTTTTCTAGGACTAATGTATTTTCCTTTTTTGATTGTATTCAGAGTTTCAATAGAAAAGGATGAAGGATAAGGCTTTGTACCAGTAATCATTTCATACAGCATGATCCCTAAAGCATAAATATCTGCCCGATTATCTACAGAAGAACTATCTTCAAACTGTTCTGGAGGCATATAAGCAGGAGTTCCAAGAGCAATTCCAGTTTTAGTTTCTGTGCCTGTATCTCCGGAAAGACCAGAATCACTGGCAATTCCAAAATCTGCAAGTTTTATCTCCCCTCTTTTTGAAATGAGAATATTTCCAGGTTTTATATCTCGATGCACTATTTCTTTTGAATGAGCATATTTCAGAGCATAACAGGCATCCTGCATAATCAGCATGGCCACAGGTACTGGTAGCGCAACCTGTTTTTTTATAAGACTATCTACAGCTGCTCCATCTACAAGCTCTTCTACCATATAGCGGAAACTTGCTTCTGTAAAATAATCAAAAAGATGAACAATATACGGACTCTGCAAATCAAGAAGAATCTGAGCTTCTTTTTTGAAACGCTCAGCATTTCCGGAACGATTACGGGCTGTCATCTTCTTTATAACAACATAGCGCTTTAAAGATGGATGAAAGGCTTTATAAACAACTCCCATACCTCCCTTGGCGATAATTCCCATAACCTTGTACTTACCAATCATTGGTGGAAATTCGTCACTCATTTGTTCACCTCAACAATATCCGTTTCCGGATTAAACTTTTTTTCTGAATTTATAATAGCAATATTCTGCAAACTTGGATTATGAATCTGAACAAACATTCCATTTTGCCTCAGATTATATTTTCCTGTTACTGGCCGATGTCCACCGATATAAACAAAATCAGAAACATCATCCAAGCCTGTCATTTTCTTTATTATCTGAGGTACGCTGCCATCTTCCGCATCATCATTTGCGGTCCATGTCAAACCTTCTATTACCCCTTTATTATTCCTACAGTTAATTACTTCACAAAGAGAAAAGGCAGTTTTAGGCTCTGCATGAGATACAAGATAATTTTTTCCAAGAACCATCAGAGGCAAAGCTCTTTCTACACAATGAATCATATAAAGAATATCATCGCCGTAGAATTCCTGAATGAAAGTTTTACACATCTGACCTTCATCAGAATATTTCTTAAAACCAAAGTCACCGTTTCCTGTAGCATTTAGAATATTTTCGTGATTACCTTTCAAAATCTGACAGTTTTCAGGAAACAATTCCTTCAGTTTCAGCAATCCACATAATAACGAAAGTCCATCCTGCATTTCTGCAGAAATATTTTCCCCGGTATAATTCTCAGCAGCAAATTCATCGGCAATTTTCAACCAGCGTTCCCGGGTATTCCGTTCAGAATGAAGTATGTCGCCTACAAAAATAACATTTAATTTTTTATTCCATAAGGCATGAAATACGGATGAACCATCTGGAAGGTGAAAGTCAAGAATATTATGTAAAAAATCTGGCCGAGCATGCAAATCCGGCACAATTATTGAAAGAAGTGAACTGTTATTTAGGTTTATAAGACCTCCAGGACTGTGATTATCAGCAGAAGGCCTGTAAGCTGTATTTTCTTTTTCCAATAAATCAGAAACCTTCTCTGTAATATCAAATATAACATCATGAGAAGGCAATTCTTTCAGTGTGAGAAGTGAACAAATTTCTGAATAGGCTTTTTTTTCTACACTCATTATGAGATTACAAGATTCATATTTCCTATTGTGATTTTATCACCAGGATTAAGTTTTACATATTTTTCATTAGGAATTCTTATTCCATTAATAAAAGTTCCGTTTGTACTACCTTCATCCTTAATAAAATATGCATCTTTGATTTTCTGAATCAAAGCATGATGGCGGCTTGCAAGCTTATTGTCAACAACAACATCATTATCAGATTCTCTACCAATGCTGATTTTAGCTACCAGTTCAACTTTCTTTTTGTTGAACATCAAATACGAAGCTGGTTTTGCACCTCCTATTGAGTCAAGGTGCTTTCCAACAGGACTGTTTGTTACAATTGTTTCATCACTCATAATATAAATTATATTCTGTAAAATAGTTATTTACAAATAAATTATCAAAACTTATTTTCCAAGAGAAAGAATCTTTGAGAAAGGTGAATCTTTTCTTACTGCAGTCTTCAATAATCTTAAAATCTGATGAACTTCCTTCTTTGTATTTTTATCAAGAGAAGAAAGTTTTGCTATCATTCTGGCTGTACATGCAATAGCATTTTCCTGTAGCTCCGTATTAGTTTTTACGTCGGAAGCTTCAATAACATCCCATAGTGCAGTAACAAATTTTTTAGTCTGTTCAAGAGTCAGCCCATCTACCCATGAATTAAAGGCCTTATAGAAGAATTTACTTTCTTCCTTGAAATCATCAGCTTCATCTAATCCTGCTCCCATAATCTGCCATGTAAGTGCATCATGCTGCATTACTGCAAAACCAGTACTCTTCACAACGCTATATTGTTCAGGATGTCTGAAAATCATTCCAACAATAGAAAATTCCGGATACACGGAAATCAGTTTTCTTTCTATCTCTTTATATTCTTTTTTTTCAAAAAAATCTTTTGAGAATCCTGGTCCATCAAAATTATATAACTTCTCAAATCTACTTCGTATTTTTTCATCACAATTTACAGCAGTATTTATTACCAGATTTCCACCCTTAGAATGTCCGATTACATTAATTTTTCCTGTAAGTTTTTCAGCAGCTTCCTTCATATATTCAATTGCGTCTGCCTGTGCAGGTATCGGATGCTGCCACACAATGTTAAAATCTTCTCTCCAGCCAACAAGACTATCATCAGTTCCTCTATATGAGACAATCACCTTGTCTCCTATCAGAAAAGTCATTGCGGCAAACTGTTCAGTATTTTCCTCGCTGTATTTTGTTCTATACCCACAAATTCGTACATTCTTAAAACGTTCAGAAGCTGCACATTTAAACATCAGCTCTGCAGTCTGTTTATTTATGAGGAATCCAATATTTATTCTTTCATTGTAATCGGGAGCTGACTTAAAATCTTCTGCTAATTTTTCCAAGGTCTTTGATTCTCCAAAGGAATCAGATAATAGACCATCAAAAATGGAGTAAGAAAGATGTGAAAGCATAAGTGCATCAACAGTATTAAATGGTACCTGCTCAAACAAAATATCACCACGCCAGTTAACATAATCAAAAAGATTTGCCATATTACACCTCAGAATATTGAATATTATGTGTTCAAATATATATTATAAGATACAAATAAAAAATTGCTATCGCAAGAAAATAATAAGGAGAATCAAAATGGAATTGATTTACGGAATCAAAGACAAGCCAAAATTCGGGCAGATTGTTTTATTTGCAATCCAGCAGCTTTTGGCAATCATGGCAGCAACTATTGCAGTTCCAGCAATCGTTGGAAATGGACTTTCAGCTTCTGCTGCATTATTCGGTGCAGGTGTAGGAACATTTGTATATCTTTTGTTTACAAAAAGCTCAAGTCCTGTTTTCTTAGGAAGTTCATTTGCATTCATCGGTTCAATGTTCAGTGCTTTCGGTGGAGCAGCTTCTATTTCAGTTGGCTACTGGGGATTGATTATTGGTGCTTTAATGGCAGGCCTTGTTTACGTAATCATCGCCATTGTAGTTAAATTCTGCGGAGTTGCTTGGATTGATAAACTTCTACCTCCTGTAATTATTGGACCAACAGTAGCTATTATTGGTCTTTCACTTTCAGGAAACGCTATTGGAGATTTAATGAAATCTAGTGTTGCCGGCGGAAATGAAAAAGTTGCTTTAATTTGTGGTCTTGTTACTCTTGCTGTAACAATGCTCTGTTCTACATACGGAAAGAAAATTGGCCGCTTAATTCCTTTCATTATTGGTATTCTTGCAGGTTATCTTTGTGCCTCTATCTTTGCTTTAATCGGAAACGCTACTGGTAATTCAGCACTTGTTGTAATTAACTATAGCGCACTTAAAGCTGTAAAAGGATTCTTTGCTCTTCCAAAATTTGCATTTATTCTTGGTGGTTCTGAAGGTCTTAAAGGAATTACAGGTTCCTACATTTTAACTATTTTTGCTGCATACGTTCCAGTTGCATTTGTAGTATTTGCTGAACACCTTGCAGACCACAAAAACCTTTCTGCAATCATCGGTAAAGATTTGCTTAAAGAACCAGGTCTTACACGTACACTTCTTGGAGACGGTGTTGGTACAATGGTTTCTGCACTGTTCGGTGGTTGTCCAAATACAACATACGGTGAATCAATTGGTTGTGTAGCCATCACTCGTAATGCCTCAACAATCACAATCTGGGGATGTGCAATTCTCTGTATTATCTTCTCTTTGATTTCTCCACTTGTTGCATTCCTTGAAACAATTCCATCTTGTGTAATGGGTGGTGTTTGTGTTGCACTTTACGGATTCATTGCCGTATCAGGTTTCAAAATGTTCCAGCAGGTAGATTTGAACAAAAACCGCAATCTTTTCGTTGCATCTGTAATCTTTATTACTGGTGTTGGTGGAATGGTAGTAAAATTTGGTGCTGTTGAAATCAGAACTGTAGCATGTGCATTGATTCTTGGCATTCTTACTAATGTAATGCTTTCTAAAGAAGAATAGAAAAAAATCTAATAGTAGTTATAAAATTTACGGGAGGGAGGAAAGAGGTTACCAGCAAGGCTCTGAGCCTAGCGACGCTAGCTAGCGGTGCTGGTAACCTCTTTCTGACTGGTAGTAAATTTTATAACTGTTGTTATACTTTTACTTCAACAAATCACAAATACTTTTTGGTCTGCGCCATCTTGTAGCAATTGTTGCTGCTGTATCACCTGATACATTCTTTACAGACTTATCAATACCATAAGAAATCAAGTTCTTAATAGTATCTTCATCTGAACTCTTAGCTGCATAGTGAAGAATAGTATTTCCCTGAACATCGCTCATATCACCTGCATATTTAACAATGTTAGAAATCATTGTTTTATTCTTCATTTCAAGAGCCATAGAAACGCCATTCTTTCCTTTTCTATCAACAAGCTGGAATGGGTTAGCTCCATTTTCAAGAAGAAGCAAAGCAGTTTTTACATCATTTGCTTCGATTGCATAATTCAAAGCTGTATAACCGTCAGCATTTCTTGTATCCAAAGGATAACCTTCATCAATAAGAACCTGTAGCAATTCATTTGAAGCCTTTGATTTTACAACAATATGAATTGGAGTATTACCATCACTATCAGTAATATTATAAGAATTACCTAAGATTTCTCTGATTACATCAATATCTTTATTAATAACAATAGAGAATGGTGTCTTTGACTGTTTATCACGAGACAAAGGATTTCCACCTGCATTACGAATCAAACGTATAATATCAATATCACCCATAAATGCAGCTTCATGATAAGCGTTACGTCCGTTAATTTCCTGTACATTAGGATTTGCCCCATAGTTCAACAGAAGCTGTACGTTATCTTTATTACAGCCACGAATAGCATCCATCAAAACTGTAACACCATTTGTATCACTGCAGTTTGGATCTGCACCATAGCTCAACAATTTTTTAGCAAGTTCATATTTACTTGCAACAACAGCTTCAGCCAATGGAGATTTTCCTGTACTGTTCTGAACATTTACACTCAATCCTAAATCTACAAGACAATCTACAGAAACAGGAGCATCCCAACGTACTGCTGTATGCAATACTGTACTTCCAAGATTATCACGAGCAAGAATATCAGCCCCACCATCTACTACAAGCTGAATAATTCTAGGATTATTTGTTTTTACAGCGCTGAACAATGGAGTTTCACCATTTGCATTCTTAGCAGAAATATCTGCTCCTTTTGTAAGAAGACTTGTAATTGCATCACCATACTGCCATTCAGCTGCATAATGAAGAACAGAATTACCACTACCATCTTTTGATTTAATTGTTTTAGATGTAATAATCCAATCTTGAACTGTTCCACCATATTTCAATGCAAGACGTAATGGAGAGTTATTATTTGTATTTGTAGAGAAAATATCTGCATTTTTAGCAAGAAGCATTTCTCCAACCTTCTGACGATTCTTTAATACAGCCAGGAACAATGCAGAGTTACCATCGCAGTTTCGAATATTTACATCATTTGTCAAACTGATAATATACTGAACCTTTGACAAAGGAGCATCTGTGAGGAGCGCAATATGCAAAGGAGTATTACCGTCAGAATCCTGTGATGTACAGTTTACTGAATTAACAACTGCCTCCAGCATTTCGTTAGAAGAAGCAAATGCCATCGACAATGGAGAATTACCATTTGTGTCCTGAGTGTGAATATTAGCACCGCACTGAGTCAAAAGTCTTGCTGTCTGAATATCATTTTTCTGAACTGCAATTTCAAGAGGTGTTACACCTTCCTTATTGCGGGCATCTACATCTGCACCGTTATTAGTCAGAATTGAAATTACATCTGTATCAATATTCATCATAGCAGCATTATGAAGAACTGTATCACCGTACATGTCTTTCTGAGTCAAATCAGCACGATACTGAATCAAAAGATTATACATTGAAGCAAGATATTCTTTAGGCATGATAACCATAATTGGAGTTTTTCCAAGATTATCTTTAGCATTTACATCTGCGCCAGCTGCTAAAAGTGATTCAGCAATTTCATAATTTCCATAGCGAACAGCTTCATGTAATGGAGTTGCTCCAGAACTATCCTGAACAGAAGTATCTGCTCCTTCCGTTAAAAGATAACTTACAATTGCCTTATGTCCCATAATTGATGCAAGATGCAAAGGTGTCTGACCGTCATCAAAACGAGCATTCACGTTTCTTGTACTGATTGCATCCTGGAAGTATGAGAAATCAGTTTCAACTTCTTCAGCTCCGCCTAAAATAAGTTCTGCTGCAATTCTAATTGAATCTTCATCATCACTATTTTCAAAAGCTAAATCCAAAGGAGTTTTATTGTTATTATCTCTTACAGAAATAGGAATTCCTTTTTTTATACACTGGGTAATCCCCTTAAGATTTTTTGTTCCAACAAAATAGTGAACAATAGTCTGTCCCTCAGTATCTCGAACTTCACCAGCTTTTGTTGTTACAAGCATATCAAGATAAATATCTTCATCCATTGTTAGAGCTAAATCAAGAGCTGTATTTCCACCAGCATCTCTATCAAAAAGTGTATTTGCATCTAACGATGTGATCTGGCGTACAGCATCTTCTGCATTACTCCACAAAGCAACATGCAATGGAGTATCACCATTTCCATTCTTAAGCTGGGGATCGGCACCAATGAACATAAAATATGCAATAAGTTCAGGATTATTCATCTGAGCCGCAGCATGCAATACAGTATTTCCGTCCTCATCAACACCATTGATATCATGAGGCATTAAGAATTCACCTTTTGCCTCTGCATAACGTTCATTCAAAATCAACTTTTGAGGACTCATTTTTGAAGTAGTTGGTGCTACCGGTTTTGATGAAGAACATCCACACAAAACGCAAGCTGCAGAAAGTGAAATTAGAAATGATTTTTTGTTCATATTTTCCCCTCGATATAATTATCCAGTTCTATAATACATTTATCGGGAGAATAAAAAAGAAATTTAGTTATTTTTTAGCATTTCCAGCATTTTTCTAAAGGCACTGTCAGATTTTGTAAGTTCTTTTGAACCACGTGTTATCTTACACAAAGACATGCTGAATTTTTTTGCGATTTCCCGCTGTGTAGTTCCTTTATCAATTTCTTTTACAAGAAGCCAGCGGTTTGCAACATCCTTTAATTCGGGTTTTGTAAAAAGACATGAAAAGAAATCATAAACGAATTGTTCATCGTTTGATTCAATAATCAACTTACACAATTCATGAATAGTTTCATTAACAACTTCTTCCGAGATTCCTTTATCTTCTTTTACAATTCCGTTCTTATCCACAGAAACAAGTATACCCGAATTAAACGAATTTAACAAATACTATTTTACCAAAAGAGCTTCAACTTTCTTTGCAGCCTCTTCCAATTCTGGCATATTAATACTTTCAACATCACCAGCATCTACTGCACTACTTGTTGATTCTTCCATTGGTAAACGAGCCAAAACAGGAAGATTGAAGTTCTTTGCAATCTGATCAATATTACTCTTTCCAAAAATAGTAATTTCTTTACCACAATCAGGACACTTTACATAGCTCATATTTTCTACAATTCCTAAAATAGGAATATTCATCATATTTGCCATGTTTACTGCTTTTTCTACAATTACACGAACCAACTGCTGAGGAGAAGAAACAACAATAATTCCATCTACAGGAAGGCTCTGGAAAACTGTAAGTGGAACATCTCCAGTTCCTGGTGGCATATCCACAAACATAAAATCTACATCATTCCAAACTACATCTGTCCAGAACTGTTTTACAGCCCCACCAATTACCGGACCACGCCAGATTACAGGATCATTTTCATTCTGTAAAAGGAAATTCATAGACATAAGCTGAATACCAGATTCTGTAACAACAGGTTTAAGTGCATCCTCATTTTCCAAAGCTTCAGCACGTTTATCTCCAACACCAAAGCTTTCTGGAATTGAAGGACCTGTAATATCTGCATCAAGAATTGCAGTTCTAAATCCATCTTTATTAACTTTACTAGCCAGCAAACTGGTAACCAGAGACTTACCTACTCCGCCCTTACCACTAACAATACCAATAACCTTTTTTACGTTACTGCCAGCATGAAGACTCGCTCTAAAATCGCGTTCAGAACAACTCTTTTCGCAAGATCCACAATCATGATTACAATCAGACATATTCTGCTCCCATAAAAAAATTTACTTGCTATATTAAATATAAAAATAAAAAAACAAATAGGCAAATACATTTTTACTTTTTACATATTCTCTACCCTATATTTTTATCAATAAATTCTATATTATGTAATTTATCTTATACAAAAAAGGATGGTCGAATATGACTCCACAGATTATTGCCAAGATTCTTGCATTCGTTTTGTATCTTGGAATTATGATTTATATTGGTCTTAAAAATGCCAATAAAAACAACAGTTCAGCTGACTTCTTCCTTGGTGGACGTAAAGTTGGTCCTTGGGTAACAGCTCTTTCTGCAGAAGCTTCTGACTCTTCTGCATGGCTTTTGATGGGACTTCCAGGTCTTTGTTACCTTGGTGGTGTTCAGGAATCAATCTGGACAGCCGTTGGTCTCATTATTGGTACATACTTAAGCTGGTTGTTTGTTGCAAAACCATTGCGCAAATGTTCAATCACATTTGGAGATTCAATTACAATTCCTGAATTCCTTTCTAATCGTTTCAACGACAAATCACATGTACTTTCAGTTGTTTCTGTAATTTTCATTGTTTTGTTCTTCACAATCTATACAGCATCTGGATTTGTAGCTTGTGCTAAATTATTCAACTCTGTATTCGGTTTGAACTACCACGCAGGTTTGGCAATTGGACTTGTTGTAATTCTCTGCTACACAATTACTGGTGGTTACACTGCTGTTTGTACAACTGACTTCCTCCAGGGATCATTGATTTTTATTGCATTTGTTATCTCTACTTTTATAGCTGTATTTGCAATTGGTACTTCAACAACTGCTGATATCTTCCAGAATTTCCAGAAAGTAACAGGCACAGAATTACAGGCATTCAACGGAATGGGCATTGTTTCTGCTTTGGCTTGGGGTCTTGGATACTTTGGGATGCCACACATCATCGTTCGTTTCATGGGAATTCGTTCTAACGGAGAAATCAAGAAAGCACGTCGTATTGGTATCAGCTGGATGTTAGTTTCTTACATTGGAGCAATCCTTATTGGTACATTAGGTACAGTTTACTTGAAGAATCACGGAATCACACTTTCCGCTACAGATGCAGAAACAGTATTCTCTGCAACAATGCAGAATATGTATCCTGCTTTCATTGCTGGTATTTTCTTGTGTGCAATTTTGGCAGCTTCAATGTCTACAGCAGACTCACAGCTTTTGGCTGCATCTTCTGCTGTAAGCCAGGATATTTATAAAGGACTTATCAAGAAAAATGCTGATGAAAAAGAAGTTTTGAACGTAAGCCGTTTTGTTGTATTCTTAATTGCTTTAATTGCTCTCTTCCTTTCTTTGAACCCTAATTCATCAATTTTCAGTCTGGTTTCTTTTGCCTGGTCTGGATTCGGTGGAACTTTCGGTCCACTCATTCTTCTTGCTCTCTACTGGAAACGCACAACAGCACCTGGTGCAATTGCAGGTTTGATTTGTGGTGGTGTTATTGATGTAATCTGGCACTACATTCCAGCTTCTGTAGCTCCTATTTTTGGTCTTTATGAAATCGTACCAGCTTTCCTTGCATGTTTAATCGTTACAGTTGTAGTTTCTCTTTGTACAAAAACAAGTGATGAAGTTGCAGCTAAATATGATCAGTACAAAAACATGGCTGACTAAATAGATATAATAGAATTAATATGAAGTTTTCATTCAAACAATTTTTGGTACCAAATTTTAAGAAACGCCTTGCTTTTATGCTCCCTGCAGTAATCCTCATGGGTGTATTTGTTTCTATCCTCGTTGAAATCGGATGGGGAACCGATCCTGCCAGTTTTATGAATTTAAACATTTCTCATGCTATAGGACTTTCTTTAGGCACAACTGAAGTAATAGTTTACGGTTTAATGTTAATCTTTACTTTCGCCTTTGGTGCTGAAATGATTGGTTTTGGAACTTTAGCAAATATGATTTTAATCGGATATGTAGTAGATTTATGCTGCTGGATTTGGGCAAAAACAGGCTTCCACGACTTTATCCAGAATGGATCATTTTTCGCTGTAGTTCTGATTTTTGCCGTTGCACTGATTTTATTCGTAATTGTTGCTGCAATATATATGAACGCACAAATGGGTGTTGCACCATATGATGCATCTGCAAACATCATAAGTGGCTGGATACCTAAAGCACCATATTTTATCGTTCGCATTATTTACGACTTGTTTATGGTTGGCGTTGGTATAATTGCAGCAAGATTCTCTCCAGATGGAATGCAAGGCTCTATTATAGGCTCAGCAATAATGTCTATCTTAATTGGACCTGCAGTTCAGATGGTAGGAAAACCTCTTAAAAAGATTTTATAAACACAAAGGAGACTATATCATGGCAAACATGAATGGATTTAAACACGGTATTAACTTAGGTGGTTGGCTTTCACAGTGCAATCACACAAAAGAGCATTATGATTCTTTTATCCATGCTGAAGATTTAAAAATAATCAAAAGTTGGGGCTTGGATCACGTTCGTGTTCCTGTTGATTATAATCTTGTTCAGAATAAAGACGGAAGTTTTATTGAAGATGGATTTGTTTATATTCAGAATGCAATAGACTGGTGTAAAGCTGCTGGAATTAATATGATTCTTGATTTGCATAAAACTGCAGGCTATTCTTTTGATTCTGGTGAAAAAGAAGAAGGTTTCTTTGAAAGCGAAAAATATCAGAATATGTTCTTTTCTCTTTGGGAAGAATTTGCTAAACGTTATGCAAAATATGAAGATATGCTTTGCTTTGAACTTTTGAACGAAGTTACATCTAAAGACTACTGTAAAATCTGGAATAAGATTGCTAATACCTGTATTGAGAAGATTCGTGTTGTTTCTCCAACTGTTCGAATTCTTATTGGCAGCTACTGGAACAATCATGTTGCCGCTGTCCGAGATATGGATCCTCCTCATGATGAAAATATTGTTTATAACTTCCATTGTTACGAACCATTAATTTTTACTCATCAGGGTGCCAGCTGGATTCCAAAAATGGATTTGAATTTCCGTATGAATCTTGATGCTCCATACAGTGATTATGATAAATTCACTAAAGCAAATATTAATCAGGAAGGTGATGCTTTCGATAAATACGATCCTAATGCAACAATTGATGAAAATTATTTCTTAAATCTTTTTGAAGATGCAATTAAAGTTGCAAAAGAAAGAAATGTTTTACTTTATTGCGGTGAATACGGTGTTATCGAAAAAACAGATCCAAAAGAATTGATTAAGTGGTATAAGCTTATTAGTAAAGTATTTGAAAAATACAATATTGGTCGTGCTGCCTGGTCATACAAAAAAATGGACTTCGGTATTAGTGATGACTGGATTTCTCCAGTTAGAGATGAATTATTGAAGCTTCTATAAAATAGATATTCGGGTCAAACCCGAATATGACAAAACACTCTGTCATTCCCCGACTTGATCGGGGAATCTATTTTTTTACCTACACCACCCCAACCGATAAAACTGCCAGTACTTCAAAGGGTGTTTTAATTCCAAGCAATTTCTTTACATAATTACCAGAATCTTCACAATTTGCTGCATTTCTTTTTCTTATCTGAACCCAACAGCTACCCAATCCATAATTCACTGCCGCCAGATGAAGATATGTCATTGCTATAGAACAATCCTCCACCCATACGTCAGATTTCTCTGAATCACCAATCACAACAATTGCAGCTCCAGCATCTTTAAGCATTTGAGAACCTGCAGCCTTTGCTTCAGACAGTTTTGCAAGTGTTTCTTTATCCTTCACAATAATATAATCGCAAGGTTTCTTATTACGGCTTGAAGGAGCTAACTTTGCACAATCAACAATCTTATTTAATAATTCCTCATCCACAGATTCATTTTTATAAGAACGAATACTATGACGCTTTTCAATTAAATCTATAAAATCCATAAGTTAATTATAGCATAAAAAAAAGCCTTCTCCAAAATGAAGAAGGCTTTATATTTGGCACGGGTTGAAAGATTATTCTTCAACCGTCAATTGATTGTACCCGTTGCCTGAAGTTTCGTTTTCACAAAACCGTTTACACACGTTCTGCTTCGTAAGTTTTTGCATCAGCACCCATGTGAACTACTATAGAACTTCCGTCCTTAATCATTTCTACAGGAACATATGCTGCATCTACGCGTTTTCCATCAACTTCAACGAACTCAACACCTTTGCAAACGTGCTGTGGATTTTTTACCTCAATCTTAAGGTTCATTTTTCTCCAGCGTCGTTCTACAGTGTATCCGTCCCAGTCAGACTTAATACATGGATCAAACAACATACCATTGTACTGTGGTTTAATACCAAGCATGTACTGAGTAATTGCATAATAAGACCATGTACCAGCACCAGAAAGCCAAGATACTCTTGTATTTCCAGGGCGTTTAGAGAATGTAGAGTAAGTTGTCTGACCTACTACATATGGTTCACTCTGGCGGATTTCAGCTTTATCGTTGTAAGCAGCAGGAATTGCAGCCTTACAGTATTCGTAAGCACGATCACCGTTTCCAAGCATTGTTTCAGCAATTACACCCCAACCCTGTGTATGGTTGAAGATACCAGCATTTTCTTTTATTCCTGGCAAGAATACAACAGAAGACATGATATCCGAACGAGTCTTAACAAATGGAGGAGCACAAAGCATCAAACCATAAGGAGTTGCAAGTTTTTCCTTTACAGACTGCATACAGATTCTAGCCTGTTCTGCAGTTGCAGCAGAAGACATAACAGCCCAAACCTGAGTATTAAGATATATCTGACCTTCTTCAATTGTCTGAGTACCGTAAACAGTTCCATCTTCACCAACTGCCCAAACGAACCATTTTCCGTCCCAGCACTTTTTCTGAATATTTGCATCCAAAGTTTCGCGCTGTTTCATAGCCCATGCAGCTTCATCTTCTTTTCCAAGACGTTTAGAAATATCTGCATAAGTTGTAAGACCAAGTCTTAACTGGAATGCTACAAATAAAGATTCTCCGTGGTATCCAAGTTTAAGACAGTCGTTCCAGTCAGCCAAAAGACCACATGGAAGTCCGTCTGCACCCATTCTTTCCAAGTTGAAGTCAAGAGCACGGCGCAAGTGTCCGTAAACTGTAGCTTCTCCACCATCAGCATAAGGAACTACTTTATTGTAGAAATCAAAATTACCTGTTTCTGCAACATAACATGGAACAGCATTAAAGAACCATTCACAGTCATCAGAACGGAATTCTTCTGGCTTTGGAGCCTTTTCGTGACCAGCATTGAAGTCCTTAGAAATTACAGGAACTGCACCACCATTCTGGCACTGACCAGAAATCATGCGTACAAGGCGTTCTTCAGCTTCTTCTGGAATAGCAGCAGCAACACCAAGGATATCCTGTACAGAGTCACGGTAACCAAGACCATCACGTTCTCCATTATAAACAA
>JAEDFX010000102.1 GCA_016297805.1 Treponema sp.
AGACGGTGTTGGTGTAATGATTGGTCTTTCAGAAGAAAAAGGTCGTTCAGTTAAAGCTGACTTGCACCTTGGAATCTGTGGAGAACATGGTGGAGACCCAGCTTCTATCGCTCTCTGTTACAAGCTCGGTTTGAACTATGTATCTTGTTCACCATTCCGTGTACCAGCTGCAAGACTTGCTGGAGCTCAGGCAGTTATTAAATCACGTAAATAGGTTAAATAGGCGAGTTTTGCGTTAGCGAAACTCGTAAGCACGCATTGCGTGCGACTTTTACGAAAGAACAGCTCGCCCGATTTATCGAGCGCTAATAAATAGTTTTAGTTAAGTGCTAATTAAAATGCTCTCTCAGAAATGAGAGGGCATTTTTTTTGCCTGAGCTCCAGCCAGTCTGCCGACTTACCACTGGCAACTTAAAGATTGAGGTGTTTTGTGGATACACTGATGGCTGACACTGGTGTATTTTTTTTAAGATGATACATTGATGACTGACATTGGTGTAACAATTATGTTATTGTGATTGAAGGAGTTTGTAATGAAAAAAAGTATTTATCTAATTTTGTGTGCAGCTGCACTCTTGTTTACCTCTTGTGGAAAGTCACAGGATTTAAAACCAATCAACATTCAACCAATCATAATTGAAGATGGGGATATTACTTATAAAGTTGACCCTCGAGCAGAATTAATGATGATTGCCTGTCGCCTTGCTGAGGTAAGGACTTTCAAAGATGATAATAGTTCAGACTATGTAAAAACAATTGATAAGATGTTTGAAAAGCAGAAAGATCATCCTCTTGTAAAAGATATCAATAAAAGAATGAAAAAATTCTACGGAAATGCTGATTACGAACTTAAAATTGTGGATTTCATTTCTGAAGATATGACTTCCTTCATCGTTTCAAAAAAAGAAATGCCCGCTTATCTTAATGAATTCTGGAAGGGAGAAAATTTTGATAAGTTTATAAAGAATTTTAATGACTTTGCAGTAAAAGGCAATTTTGAAAAAGTATGGAAATTGTATGAGCTTCATCTAAAGGGAGAACTTTCTAAAGTAAAAGACTTCTATAACAAAAAACCAGAAATTTTACAGTTCTATAAAGACTATTTCTATGGTGATGAAAAAGTTCGCTTTGAGATTTCTTCAACAAAAATTTTAGGAAATTGGGTAATTCCAATGCCTGTTTATACAGAAAATGGTCAGAAAGTTGTGAAGATTTATCAGTCGCCATATGGTGATCCAGCAAATGATTATGATGATATTTATATTCATTTGCAGTATGTAAATGGAGTTTGTTTTAACTTGATTCATGAAAATTGGGATAAAATTTCTGGAAAAACAAAAGCATTGGTGGATGAAATTTGTAAACAAAATAAAATTTCTACAAAGAAGTTTAAGGATTCTGCTTATAAATTTAATCTGGCCGATGTGTTATGTGCAGCAATTAACTCTGAATATATTTATGCAAATAAAGAGCCTGAATTTGCAGAAGAGGTGGATAAAGCTTATAAGAAATATATTCTCTATCAGAATATGGAAAAAATTGATGCTCTTTTTGCAGACTACAAAAATAACCGTCAGAAATATCCAAATTTTGAAGTATTCTTTACTGAATATTTGATTAATGTACTTAATAACGAGTTTTAATTATGAAAAAACGACATTTATTCTGGATAATTCCTAGTGGGATAGTAGGGCTAGGGCTTATCGTATTTCTTTTAGGGCATTTTATTAGTCCTGTAAAAACAATGACGTTGCCTAAAAGAAGTAAAGATAAAAAAATCATCACAGAAAAAGAGATGAAGAAAGACTTAGCTTATCTTAAGTATTACTTTGAAAATCTTTATGTAGCCTATGATTATATGAAGGAACAGGGCTTTGATATTGATGCAATCTGCGATGAAATCTATCAGAAAACCATGAAAGATATTAATGGCAGAAAAGAAATAGAATCCCAGAACTTTTTAAATTACATGACTGCTGCAGTAACAAGAAATTTCAAAAATGTAGATTGTCATTTTGGAATTAATGGAAGAAGCCCTCAGGATTACAGAACTTTATATTTTTCTGATATTTATATTCGTGCAAAAAAAATTGGTGAAGAAACAAAGTATTTTGTAGAAAAAACTCAACGAGATCCAATTCCACAGGATATGTTAAAGAACTCCACTTATTTGCCAGTGGTGGAAATTCCTTCAGGTGAGGAGTATACAGGTCCACTCTCTAATCTTTATGAATATTTTGAAGGAAAAGAAATAATTTACCGTTACTGTGTTTTTACAGATCGCAATATCAAGCAGGCTAATATATCTCTGAATGGTCAGAACGTAACGATTCCTGTAATTCCTTCAATTTCAATTTCTGCTTCTCAACAGTTCCAGGGCTTTAAAGAAACCAAGGATACTCTTTACGTTTCCATGAGCGATTTTGTTTTTAATGATGGTAGTGATGATTATGAAGAACTGGGGAAACGGGAATTTCAGAAGCTTTGTGATGCAGCCCGGGAAAAATCACAAGGTAAAAAACATATCATTTTAGATTTGAGAAATAATGGCGGTGGAAGTCCAATTTTTAGAAATGCACTTTTTGCTAACATTTTGTACAACAAATCAGAAATGACAGAAGAAACAATCAAAATTATCAACTCAATTGGAATGGATAACGAAGAATTGATTTTTTCTCCCCCAATTGGTGTTGTATACCGACACAGAATTTTTTATGACATTAAAAAATATTTTAAGAATTGGAAATACAGAAAAACTTCGGAAAAATATGATTTTGAAATTTACAGAGATTATGAAGATAAAATTTATAGCAAACCAACTCGTATTTTTGGACTAACTTCCTTTTTTGTGCCACAGAGAAAATACTATGTAAATCCTAACTATACTACCGATCGTAACCTTCCAAAACCAGATTTTCAGGGTGATATTTACGTTCTTACAAACCGTTATTCAGCATCATGTTCTGAATATTCTTTGGCCATGGCATATATTTTTGACAAAATGGACGGAATTACAGTTCATCACATTGGTGAAAATACTTGTGGTGCAGTTAGTTTTGTAAATCCATGTAGTGTTGTATTTCCATATTCTGGGGGATGGATGTATATACCTACTGCCTGGAATAAATCTCAGGATTTTAATCATCCAAATTACAAGGGTGAAAGCTATGGCTGGTATCCTGAATACTGGACTTCAAGCTTTAATCTTATTAACACGCTCAGTAATTTGATTGATGATTCGGAACTGGCTGAGACTTTGAAGGGTTTAGAAAGACATCATTTGTAGAAACAGAAACATAATTGGGAAATAATTAGAAATGGTACGCTGGTGTCAGACATTAGTGTTCCATACGTGGTATGGAACACTAATGTCTGACACCAGCGTACCACACCAGCGTAAAGCTAAAAATCTAGGTTTTAATGTCAGACACTAGTGTCACATTTTTTATATTTATTGTATATTTTTCAATATGAATAAACATAATATGCAGCTCTTACAGGAGCTTTCTCAGAAAAACGGTCCTTTGTGTGTTGGTTTGGATACAGATCCTTCTTATATTCCAGAAAATATCCTTAAAACTTATGAAAGCCCAGCGGCTGCAGTTCTTGCTTACAACAAGGCAATTATTGAACGTGTTGCTAACGATAAATCTGCCTGCTGTTTTAAAGTTCAGATTGCCTACTACGAAGCAATGGGCCTTGAAGGTATGAAGGTTTATTCAGAAACTTTGAAGGCCGTTCGCGCCTCTGGCCTTATGGCAATTTCTGATATCAAACGTGGCGACATTGGTGCTACTTCTGATGCATATGCTAAAGCTCACTTCAAGGGCGATTTTGAAACTGACATTATCACAATCAATCCTTATATGGGCTTTGATACTTTAGTTCCATTCAGTAAATGGGCTGCTCCAGAAATGGGTGGTAAAGGTGCATTTGTATTGCTTTGTACTTCTAATCCTGGTATGACAGATATTGAACATCAGGAGCTTAAAACTGGCGGACTTCTTCTTGAACGTGTTGGTAACGAAATTGCTCGTATTGGTGAAGAATACAAACAGTTCTACGCTGATCAGACTTGTGGAGTTTTAGGTGCTGTTGTTGGTGCTACTCAGGAAGCTGATGCCCGCTATCTCCGCGATAAATATGCTGATACTTTCTTCCTAATTCCAGGATACGGTGCTCAGGGTGGTGCTGCTCGTATTGCGGCTACTTTGCTTGATAAAGCTGGTGGTGCTGTAAATTCTAGCCGTGGCATTCTGTGTGCTTATAAAAAGGATGCTGAACTTGCTGGTAAACTTGAAGCTGGCACTTTGACTATGGCAGATATAGCTGATGCTGCAGCCCGCAACTCAATTTTCAGTAAAAACGATTTGTTAGGCGCTAAGGCAAGTCTTTAATTTTTTACTTTTCTTTTTCATTTGTAATTATTAGTTTAACAGTGTGATATAAATTATCACAGGAGGCTGTTTATGTTCAAAGATTGTCAGGGGTTACCTTATCCGGTATATGGAACAGGAAATGTTAGTTCTATAAGCGCTGTAAAAGGCGCTGTTCCGGAAAAAAGTGTTTATGAATTAAAAGTCGTTATGGCAAATGGATCTCAGGAGCCTGCTGCTGGACAGTTCTATATGCTTCATCCTGTTCGTTCAAATGTTTTGCTTGGACGTCCAATTTCTGTTTATTTTTCGGAAACAAAAGCTGATGGCTCAGTAGAAATTAGTTTCTTAATTCTTTTGAAGGGAAAAGGAACTGATGAACTTTGCAATCTTCATATTGGCGATGAAATAAATCTCCTTGGTCCTTGCGGAAACCGTTGGCCTTACCCTGCCTCTAATGAAAAAGTTTGTATTGTTGGTGGGGGAATTGGTATTGCCCCTGTTGCAGGTTTTGCTACAACTTTAACATACGGTTCTTACGATTTTTATGCTTCCTTCAAATCTGGCTCATACGGCTTAGATAAAATTAAGCCTAATAAACTTGTTATTACAACTGATGACGGTTCTGTTGGTGTTCACGGAATGTTGCCTGCTGCTCTTACTGCAGAAGCTCTTAAAGAAGGCGGCTATTCTGCTTTGTACGCTTGTGGTCCAACTCCAATGCTTGCTTACCTTCAGAAGGTTTGTGCTGAAGTTGGTTTAAAATGCTGGCTTAGTATGGAAGCGCACATGGCTTGTGGCGTTGGTGTTTGTCTTGGTTGTGTAATTGATACAACTGAAGGTAAAAAACGCTGTTGTAAAGACGGACCTGTTTTTGACGGTTCGATTTTGAAATTTAATCCACCAGCTGCTGAAGTTGCCGGTGTAAAAGCTCAGCCACGTCGTGAACCTTTGTCTGGTGAAGCTGATTTAAGTGTTGAAATTGCCGGTGTTAAATTCCAGAATCCTGTAATTGGAAGCTCTGGAACTTTTGGGTTTGGTTCAGAATATGCAACTGTATTTGATGTAAATCGTCTTGGTGGTATTTCAAGTAAAGGTTTGACTTTAGAACCACGTCAGGGTAATGACGGTATTCGTCTTTGGGAATTCCAGGGCGGTCTTATGAATTCTATTGGTTTGCAGAATCCTGGAATTCTTCACTTTATTGAAAATGAACTTCCAGTAATGATGAGCATGAAGCCAGTTGCAATTGCAAACTTAAGTGGAAGCACCTTGGAAACTTACGTTGAAGGTGCAAAGCTTTTGGACAAAACTAATGTTCCAATGATTGAATTGAACATTTCTTGTCCAAACGTAAAGGCTGGGGGTTCTGCATGGGGTATGACTTGTTCAGGTGCCAGTCAGATTACAGCAGCAGTTCGTGCAGTAACAAAAAAGCCTTTGATTGTAAAACTTACTCCACAATCACTGGAATTGAATAAAGTTGCATTGGCTTGTATTGAAGCTGGTGCTGATGGAATCAGCTTGTGTAACTCTTTCCAGGGAATTGCTATTGATATTGAACGTGGTTTGCCGGTTTTCAACAACCTTAAAGCGGGAGTTGGTGGACCTGCAGTTCGTCCAATTGCTGTGCGATTGATTTACGAACTTGTAGAAGCAATCAACACTTTGCCAGCAGAAAAACGAGTTCCTGTTATTGCTATTGGAGGTATTGCTACCTGGCAGGATGCAGTAGAGTTCATTATGGCTGGTGCCAGTGCACTTCAGGTTGGTACAGCAACATTCGCTAATCCTAATGCAATGATTGAAATTATTGATGGTCTTGCAGCATTTATGAAGCGCAAGGGATATAAAAATCTGGAAGAAATGCGTGGAATTATTTTAAAATAAAACAATTTTTTTATTCATTCCTAACAAACCTCGTGGTACTATTTACTACGAGGTCTTTTTTTATGAAATCAAATAAATTTATAGCAGGAGTAATTATCTTTTTTATGAGTACATTTTACAGTTTTGGAGAAGCACATCCTTTTAAAATCACAGATGATGACTATGGTAAAATTCTTGAAACAACTTTAGTTTCTACAGGAAATAACAATCGTCTGAAAAAAGTGATAGATAAAATCAAAAAGGGCGAAGAAGTTCATATTGCTGCCATTGGTGGCTCTGTTACCGAAGGTGCTGGTCCTGCAAAATTTACAGATGGCTATGCATATCAGTTTTTTAGAGCATTAAAGGCAAAATATGCTCCTGGAGAAGGAAAAAATCTTTACTTTAATAATGCTGCTTTAAGTGGTACTCCATCAACTTTGGGACGTATTCGTTATGAATCTGATGTAATAGAAGTTTCTGGAGGAAATCCTGATTTATTATTGGTTGAATTTGCTGTAAATGATGGTGGTGAAGAGCTTTATCAATGGGGATTTGAATCTTTAGTTCGAGATGCACTTTTGGCAAGTCCTGATACTGCTGTAATTGCTGTTTATAGTGCAGCAACTTATGGAAATACTATGGGGCCCAAAAAGCCTGTTGCAGATTATTATTCAATTCCACAGATAAATATGCTGGAAATTGTTAATTCTTCAATAGAAAAAAAGATTTTCACTAAAGAGCAGTATTATTCTGATTATGTTCATCCAACAATTGAAGGTCATCAGATGATGAGTGATGCTTTGATGAATCTTGTTTCAAAAGTTGATAAAGCTAAGCTCGATACTCCAATTGTGGTTCCTGCAAAACCATTTAAGGAAGGTCTTTCTGGATTAATCAGAATAAATGGTGATGATGAAAATGTAAAGATTAAAGCTGGTGGATTTACTTCAATCGATCCTAACTGCCAGACAATCAAAAAGACTAATAAATCTAATTTTCCATTTAACTGGTATAGAAAAGCTAGTTCAAGTTCAGATCCTTTCAAAATGGAAATTACATGTAAAAAGCTCTTATTTACTTATAAAGTTCAAGGAAGCTGGATGTCGGAAAAATTTGGTAAAGCTTCTGTTTTAGTTGATGGAAAACTTGTAAATGTTTACGACGGTGGAAAAGATGGTGGCTGGAATAACTGTGAAACCGTTCTTTTAATAAATGAATCTGTTAGTACAAAGCATACTGTTGAAGTTCGAATGGCTAATGGCTCAGAAAATAAAGGATTTACAATTGTAGCTATGGGTTATACAAAATAAAAA
>JAEDFX010000103.1 GCA_016297805.1 Treponema sp.
AAAACCTTATCAATTGCAGCTTCCAAAGAAGTATTTTTATAGTAGAGAGTTGAAACTGTAGCAACCTTAAAGCCTGGTTTAGACATAGATTTGATTTTCATCATATCTACACCAGTAAGAATTGGGTTGTTAATCTCAAGAACGGTACAAGACTTTCCGTCTGGATTCAGCATGTTACCATCTTTCCCAAGGTAAACTGTTGTATCAGTAACAATTTTTTCGCGGAGGCTATCAATAGGAGGGTTTGTAACCTGAGCAAAAAGCTGTTTGAAATAGCGGAACAATGATGGATGTTTTTCTGACATAACTGCCAAAGGTGTATCAACCCCCATAGCACCAGTTGGTTCAACACCATTTTTAGCAAGTGGAAGAACCATTTCGTTTACATCTTCATAGTTCCAGCCAAATGCACGGTACAAACGGTCACGTTCTTCCTGAGTATTAACAGGAATCTTGTGGTTTGGAATCTTAAGGTCTCCAAGATGAACAAGATTTGTATCAAGCCATTCACCATATGGATAAAGTGATGCATACTGTTTTTTACATTCTTCATCAGAAATAATCTTTTTCTGAACTGTATCAACAAGAAGGATACGGCCAGGCATCAAACGAGATTTTGTTTCGATGTTTTCTTCAGGAATATCAAGAACACCAACTTCAGAAGACAAAATCAACATTCCGTCTTTTGTAATGTAATAGCGTGATGGGCGCAAACCGTTACGATCAAGGGTAGCACCAAGAACATCACCATCACTGAACAAAATAGCAGCAGGACCATCCCAAGGTTCCATCATAGTTGCCCAGTAGTGATAGAAGTCCCGCTTTTCTGCAGGCATGTTGTCATCGTGCTTCCAAGGTTCTGGAATACAAATCATAACTGCCAGTGGAAGTGGCATTCCGTTCATTACAAGATATTCAAGAGTGTTATCAAGCATTGCAGAATCTGAACCAGTTGTGTCGATAGCTGGAAGGATTTTCTGCATATCTTCATCATTGATTTTTGTTGAGTGAAGAGTTTCTTCGCGGGCAAGCATACGGTCTGCGTTACCACGAATTGTGTTAATTTCACCGTTGTGAGCAATAAATCTGTTAGGATGAGCTCTCTGCCAGCTAGGCTGTGTGTTTGTAGAGAATCGTGAGTGAACGATTGCCATTGCAGAAACATATTCAGGAGACTGTAAATCTTCATAGAAAGTTCGTAACTGCTGAACAAGGAACATACCTTTATAAACAATTGTACGACTGCTGAAAGAACAAACGTAAGTTCCAAGCTGAGAATGTTCAAACTGGCGGCGGAGGATATAAAGCTTGCGGTCAAAATCCAGACCTTTTGCAACATCTTCTGGGCGTTCAATAAAACACTGCATGATACATGGCATACAATCCTTAGCCTTCTGACCAAGAACATCCTGACGAACAGGAACTTCACGCCAACCCAGGAATTTCATATTTTCGCGGGCAGTCAGGTTCTCTATCATTTTCTGAGCTTTTGCGCGAACAAATTTATCTGCAGGGAAGAAGAACATTCCCACACCGTAATCTCGGGCATCTTTTAATTCAATTCCTTCCTTATGGGCAGCAGCCTTAAAGAAATCGTGGGAAATCTGAACCAGAATACCTACACCGTCTCCAGTTTCACCAGTTGCGTCTTTACCAGCACGATGTTCAAGTTTTTCTACAATACTAAGTGCGTTATCTACAATTTTGTGTGTTGCTGAACCGTCAATATTAACTACAGCTCCAATACCACAGTTATCGTGTTCAAAAGATGGGTCATAAAGTGTTTTCATCAGTTATACCGCCTTAAATCAATTTGGGCAAAAAAAAAGAAGTCGTAGAGAACTGCCCAAAATTTTAGACAATTTTCTACGACTTCTTTGCCGTTAGTTACTAAACATATTAGTGATTTATATATATTAGGTCAATGACTAATAAAAAATCTTATGTAAATAATATAATAAAAATATTACCCTTTTGTAATTTTTATAAATTGGAGCAGTGATGTCAGTCTTTAATGTATCATTGAACCAGTGGAACAGTGATGTCTGTCTTCAGTGTATCACTGAACCAGTGGAACAGTAATGTCAGTCTTCAGTGTATCATTGAACCAGTGGAACAGTGATGTCTGTCTTCAGTGTATCACTGAACCAGTGGAACAGTAATGTCAGTCTTCAGTGTATCATTGAACCAGTGGAACAGTGATGTCAGCCTTCAGTGTATTTAAATCAACCGCTTTCACTTAACACACAACTTAAATTCTGTTAGTATGAATTCCACATTCATATAGACAGTTCGAAGTCCTTCCTGTCGTTAAACAAAACCAGGTATATTCAAAAATACTTCGTATTTTTGAATGGCGAGTTTTACTTCGTAAAACGTCGCAAAACAAATTGCGCTTGTATTTACGTTTTAAAACTCTCAAACAGCATCGTAAATGCTCACCTTAATACGATTGGAATCTCCGTTTGTCGAGGAGGTTCTTATGAATGAATTGTTACTAATCGCATCATTATTAGTATCTTTTGGATCAACAGTAGCTTTTTTCAAATTATTCGGAAAAAGCGGATTGTTTGCATGGATCGGTATTTCCGCAGTTTTTGCAAATATCGAGGTAACTATTTTGGTTCACGCATTCGGCATGGATCAAACCTTAGGAAACACTCTTTTTGCTGCCAGCTTCCTTGCTACAGATATTCTCAGCGAAATCTATGGTAAAAAGGATGCAGACAAAGGTGTAAAAGTTGGTATTCTCACAACTCTTCTTTTCATCCTTTTGTCTTTCATGTGGACTCACTACATTCCTGCTGCCGATGATTGGGCAATGCCAGCTGTACAGTCCTTATTCTCTAACACACCACGTATTCTTCTTGCCAGTCTTTGTGGCTACGCAATTTCAGAAGTATTCGATGTTTGGCTCTATCACAAATGGTGGGACCTTACAGAAAAGAAAACCGGCAGTCATACAAAAATGCTCTGGTTCCGCAATAATTTCTCTACTTTAATTTCACAGCTTATCAACATTGTGATTTTCAACTTTGGTGCATTCCTTGGCATCTATGGATTAAAAGAACTGATTGGAATTACAGCTGCCTGTTATGTAATTTATGTATTCACAAGTTTGCTGGATACTCCATTCATTTACCTCGCTACAAAAATTCACAAAAAAGATTCCATATAATAGTAGGAATTGAATTTTTTCTTCACTAGTTGTATTTTTTACTAGTGAAGAAAAACAAGAATTCTATCGAGCTTAAAAAAGTCAACATTATATTTCTGTTATTTATTTTCATTCTTTGTGTATTACTGATTATCACATCTATAGGTCTTATACTGCAATTTCAGCGATATGCAGAATCTACAAATCAATCTACAGCAATTTCAAGAGCTGCTATAAAACTTCAGGAAGCCTCTGATTATTTGTCTGAAGAAGCCCGACTTTTTGTTTTAAGTGGAAATCCAGAACATATGGATCACTATTTTCTTGAGCTTAACAAACATCAGCGTCGTGAACAGGCTATTTCTGAATTAAAAGAAAATACTCAAAACAGTAAGGCTATTGATTATCTTGAGCAGGCACTTATTGAATCCCACAATCTGGAACTACGTGAATATTATGCAATGAAGTTGGTAGTTGAAGCCAAGCATTTTTATAACGACCCAAAAGTTACAGTTCCTGATGTTGTAACCCAGATTCATTTATATCCAGAAGATGCTGCACTCAATGATGAATATAAAATTTCTAAGGCATGGCTGATTATGTTTTCTGAAGAATACATGGATCAGAAACGTACTATTTCTGATTATAAATCTAAGGCAATGGAAGAAATTCTTGATTATTCTGATGAAGTTCTCTACAAAAGCTATTCCGCTCTTAAAAATAATTTTATAAAAATGGTTTTCTGTATTGGGCTTATTTTTGTATTCAATCTAGGATTATTTATTGTAATTATTTATTTTGTAATTGCTCCATTGTATGCCCATATCAGAAACATTCGATCTGGAAATCGTCTTGATAACAGCAAAACAAAGGAATTCAACATTCTTTCAGATACTTTCAATGAAATGTTCGATAAAAATGCAGCTAATGAACTGCTTCTTCGCCACAAAGCTGAGCATGATGAACTTACAGGTATTTTGAACCGTTCATCCTTTAATCAGATTAAGTATGTTTATTTAAATAGTATAGAACAAATCAGTCTTATTATTATCGACATTGATAAATTTAAAGATATTAATGATACCTACGGTCATTCTACAGGCGATATGGTTTTACAGCGAGTTGCCAACACACTCAAAGACAATTTCCGAACAAGTGATTATGTTGCAAGAATTGGTGGTGATGAATTTGTTGTTGTTCTTACAAAATGTGATGATATATCTGCAACAAAGAAAATGATTATTACAAAGCTGGAACAAATTCAAAGAATCCTTGCTGAAAAAATTGAAAACCTGCCATGTGTAACACTTAGTTGTGGTATTGATTTTAGCTCCAATGGATATAATGACCGGCTTTATGAACATGCTGATGTCGCTTTATATGAAGTAAAAAAAGCAGGACGAAACGGTTTTAAATTCTACTCAAAAGAAAAGGAAAAAAATTCATAAAATGAATGTTTTAAAAAAGTTACTTGTAAATGATAAAACCTTCTATAAAAAGGTTTTAACTTTGGCCACTCCAATTGCACTTCAAAGTATGATTGCCATTGGCGTAAACATGCTGGACACAATTATGGTAGGCAGCTTGGGAGAAGCTGAACTTTCTGCCACTTCATTAGCAAATTCCTTCATAAGCATTTATCATATTTTCTGCATGGGAATCGGAATGGGAGCTTCTGTTTTAATTTCCCGCTATTGGGGAATGAAATCTTCCGAACCAGAACGCGCCTCTATCTCCCTAAAAAAAACAATCTGTATAATGCTGCGTATTGCTTTAATTCTTGCTACAATTTTTGCCTTAATCACTTTATTTTTCCCAGGTACAATTATGCGGACTTATACTCCAGATGAAAATATTATTTCGCTGGGCATAGTTTACTTTCGTTATTCAATTGTTACTTATTTCTTTCTTGGACTTTCTTTGGTTTGTACGATTGCTTTACGTAGTGTTGGTCAGGTTAAACTTCCTCTGTACGTTTCTATAGGAGCTTTTTCGATTAATCTGATTGCAAATTACGCTTTGATTTTTGGTAAATTTGGATTTCCAGAAATGGGTGTTGCTGGTGCTGCTCTTGCAACTCTTATATCACGTATTTTTGAAACTACCATCATCTGCGGATATCTTTTGTTTAAAGATAATAAAATATGCTTTCGGGTAAAAAATCTTTTTATGAAAACTGGTGATTTATTTGCAGAATACGTAAGAATCAGTATTCCAGTTTTAGTCAGTGATGCAATTCTTGCTTTTGGAAACAATGCAGTTGCTATGGTAATTGGACGACTTGGTCAAACCTTCGTTGCAGCCAATGCAATTACCAGCGTAACACAGCAGGTAAGTTCGGTAGTAATTCAGGGTGTAAGCCAGTCTGGTGCAATTGTTACCGGTCAAACTCTTGGTGAAGGTGATAAAGAAAAAACTATGGATCAGGGATACGGATTCCTGGGGCTTGGTATTTTACTGGGAATTATTGCATGCCTCACAATTATCCTCATCAGTCCATTTGTAATAAAATCTTATAACGTAACTACAGAAACTGCTGCCACCGCCCGCCAGCTTATGAATGCCATAAGTATCATCATGCTTTTCCAGGCAACTAACAGCATTATGACAAAGGGTGTACTTCGTGGCGGTGGAGATACTAAAATTCTTATGGTTGCAGACAACCTGTTCCTCTGGATTCTTTCCATTCCTCTTGGAATTGTCGCAGGTTTTGTTTTCCACCTGTCACCATTCTGGATTTATGTCTGCCTAAAATTCGACCAGATTTCTAAAGCAGTCTGGTGTGTTCTCAGACTCCAAAGCGGAAAATGGATAAAAAAGATTAAAACTGTTTAGTGTATAAGGTCCCTCGCGGCCTATGTTCTATAGCTATAATTAAATAGTTTTATACAATTCTATTCGACTCTAATTAGATATTACTATTATATATAGAGGCGTTTATGAGTGCAGAAATAAAAAAAGCAAATCGTGGCTCGCTGACAATGATGCAGCTGGTCCTTCCACTTGTTGCAGAAAACTTCTTCAGAACACTAGTTTCATCAATCGATACATTTATGCTCAGTTCCTACTCTGGAAACGCAGTTGCTGGAGTAGGATTGGTTTCTCAATGGGTTTTCTTCATTCAGGTTTTATTCAATGTAATCTGTATTGGTTCTGGAATTGTTCTGGCTCAGTATCTTGGTGCAAAAAAAAGCAATGAAGAATTAAATCATATTGCAAAAGCAGGTTTCTCAATGACTATTGTTGCTGCACTTGCTTTTATGATTATTATTCTCATAATCACAGGACCACTTTTAGGTGCGTATACTCTTGAACAGGAAGTTCGTGACACCGCTTACAGCTACTTTATCATTTATGGAGGAATTGGAGTTCCAATTACAGCTATAAGCATGTTTCAGACTCGTATTCTCCAGACATACAGTTACACAAAACAGACCTTACTCATCACTATCATCGTAAATATTCTGAATGTTATTGGTAATATTGTAGCCATTTACGGTATTCCAGTTCTTGGTATTCCAGCAACTGGTGCAGCTGGTGTTGCAGGAGCTTCTGTATTCGCTACATTTGTGGGAAATATCATTATGTTCTTTATGATTCGTAACCGTAAAGACATACAGTTTAAGATTTTCAAAGCTCCAAAGGTTCCTAAGAATGTTTACAAGCTGATTCTTTCTATTGGAATTCCTACTGCCGGTGAAAATCTTTCTTATAATGTAGCCCAGATAGTTATTATGGCAATGATTACTTCCATGGGAACTTATGCTATGCAATCTCAGGTTTACACTCAGACAATTGTTCGCTTTGTATTTGCGATTGCTTCTGCTACAGGTTCTGCTGTTCAGATTAAAGTCGGATACTATGTTGGTGCCAACAAAAAAGATATTGCTCACAAAAAGGTTTTCAAATATTCACTGGTAGCGACATCTTGTTCTATGATTTTGATTTTACTGGTTAACCTTATAAAATCACCAATTGTTGGCTTCTTCACTTCTGATCCAGCAGTTTTTGAACTTACAAAACAACTTCTGATTTTTTCAATCTACATTGAATTTGGACGCTCATTGAACCTTGTCTACGTAGGTGCCTTGAAAGGTGCCGGTGATGTAAAATTTCCAGTTTTCTACGGAATGCTTTCTATGTGGGGAATTATGGTTTTCCTCAGCTGGTTCCTTGGTATTCAGTTAGGACTGGGAATCATTGGTTGCTGGCTTGGAATTGGCACAGATGAAACTACCCGCGGAATTGTAATGTTCTTCCGCTGGAAAGGTAAACGCTGGCAGAAGAAATCACTGGTTTAATGTGCTTTGACACATACCAATAATCCACTTTAACTTTTGAATGGTCTTTGGAAGAATATCTCTGATTAACTCTGTTTCGTGATTATCTGGGGAAAT
>JAEDFX010000104.1 GCA_016297805.1 Treponema sp.
TCTGGATTTTCTTCTGCTTCTGCAAATGGATTTTCCACAGGAGTTGCTTCTTCACCCATAAGTTCATCAACTGTAAGGAATACATATTCTTCAACAGTTTCATCGGAAACCTCTTCCTTTACTTCGCTGACAGTTGATTCTGCACTTTCTGCTGGTTCATCTGTAACAAATTCTTCCACATTGCCAAAGGACTCTTCTTCGGCAGTCATAATTTTTTCCATTTGATTGTCCATGGATTGCTGAATTTTTTCTTCTACAGCCTTTTCTACTTCTTCATGAATCATCCGTTCATTTTTTTCATAAAGTGCTTCTTCAAAATTCTTCTGCTGATCGGCCAGCTGCTGCACCATTTTCTGTGCCATAAATGCAGCATCCATTGCTAGTCCTGCAGAATTCATTGCCACACTTTCCCTCTGCCTGTCATAAGCAGATTCATATGCAGGCTGATACATTGGCTGTGAATTTGGATGTGTTGCAAACTGAGAATCTGGGGTTGTTCCATACTGTAAATCAGGATTATCAATATCTTGTGTTTCAGGCTCGGTTGTATCCTGAGAATCAGAGTGTTCTGTATTCTGTGGAACAGCTTCTTCATCAAAAGCTTCATTTCCTGTTAAATCTCCAAAATCAAAGTCTCCATCTTCTGCCAACTCATTTACTGGTTCAGAGCCACCTAAACTAGTGAAAATATCATCATCAAGATTTTCTTCTTCTGATAATTCTTCCTCGTCAGATTCTGGATTAAGATTTTCTTCGTTCATCAGTTCTTTTGGTTCTGCGTTAGGGTCATCATCAAAATCTTCCCAGAAATTATCTTCATTTTCTACCAAAGCTTCACCCATAGGCACATTATCGCCTAATTGAGAATAATCAAAATCATATTCTGGGTTATCTTCGTGAACTTCTTCTGTTTCTGCACCTACAACCTCGCCTACAAATGACTGAGGAATATACTGCTCTTCTGTCTGAACATTCTCTGCATCAACTTCAATTGCTGGAGTTTCATATTCATACAATTCAGGATTTGCCTCGATTTTCTTATTTACTTCTTTCAATGCTTTATCAGCCTGAACATTAGGTTCAAGGATTTTCTTTCCCTTTTCATAATTCAGCTTGGCATTTTTCATATCACCCTTTGCCTGATAAATCGCACCAAGGCGGTTATATCCATCAGGAAGCTGGGCTCGACGTTCAACAAACTGCTTTGCATATTTTTCGGCCTTATCAAAATCTCCAATCTGAACATAACGATCTGAAGCATTAAGCATATGCTCTTTATAGTGATGATTTACTCTCTGAATTTTTTCATGATAACCTTTTGCGGCTGCTTCATCACCACGACAAATATAATACTGAGCACACAAATCCAAAACCTGAGGATCTTTTTCCTGAGTTTCTTCTTTCAACGACATAATGTTTTCGTAGGCCTGATCGTATCGCTGATTAGACAAAAGTGTATGGGCATACTGTTTACGTGCATCCTTGTTATAAGGATCTATTTCTATGGCTTCCATAGCTTTATTCAGTGCTTCTGCAGCATTATCCCCTTTTTCAAGAGCTTCAGAAAAACCTATTAAAACTTTAATATTGTTATTATCCAATACATTGGCTTTTTTGTAAGTCTGGGTTGCATTGTCATAATCAAACTGATTGATAAAAATGCGTCCTAAAATGCACAGTAAATCCACATCTCTTGGATGAAGCTTTATTGATTTCTCTACAAGTGTCTGTGCCTTTTTATTATCCTGACATTTAATCAGAAGTTCACTAAAATCTCTGATTGCATCTGTCCAGCCCGGACGAGTTTTTAGAGTTGTTTCATAACAGCGTACTGCTTCTGCATAATTTTTATCTGCATCATAACAACGGGCAAGATTGTAATTCAAAATAGGATGATTTGGATCTACCTGAAGACCTCTTTTAAAACTGGCAATGGAACGTTCATAATTTTTCTGTGCAAAATAAATAGACCCAAGATGATTATAGGCTAGAACATCATCTGGATTTTCAGTGATTACTGTTTCAAAAGATTCAATGGCATCTTCGTAATTTCCCATCTCTTTATAAGTAAAACCAAGATTATAATAAACGGTGGCAGTATTACGTCCTTCTTCCAGAGCCTTCTGCAGAATCATAATTGATTCCTCATATCTCTTAAGACGACGATAAATAGCACCAAGGCTGTTCATGGCATCAATATAATGAGGATAAAAAGTGATTATCTGCTCATAGTATGGAATTGCCTTTTCATCTTCACCGGCTTTTACATAAATTCCACCTAATTCCTTCAGATAATCAACGTTAGATTCATTTCCCTGAAGTAATTCCTTATAAAGACGCGCTGCTGTGGTCCAGTCATGCGCCATTACTGCATTCTGCGCTCTCGCTAAAACTAAATTCTTAGCCATAATCGTCCCCTTATGCCATTTTACCTATTTTAATCTTGCCAAAGGTCGTGCAAAAACCTCTTTTGAAAGGTCTCCCACAACTCTCATATCATGAACAGACCATGCAGCAACAGCAAAATAATAGATTCTGCCATTTTCTAGACCTGTAATTGTATAAGATGTAGTATTTCCCACATTTATTGGAGATTCACCTTCTATTGCCATTCGTCCAAGATATTCGCCAGGACGAGTTCCGTAATAAAGATAATAACCACCAGCTGTATCATCAACTGAATAATTCCAGCTCACTGTAACAGAACCATTTCCTGCCACTGCTTTCACTACAAATGGAGGAAGAGGTTCTGGAAGTTCTGTAAAATCCAAGACAATTTCTGTAATTGTTGGAGTAACACTTCCGTCGCCATCTGGCATAAGCTCTGCAGCAACCTGGAAATATGAACCTTTAACATCAGTAAGCTTTTCACCACTTTCAACAGGCTTCCATTCTGGGTAAGTATCTGTCCAGCCAAAGAAGTTTTCTCCAGAACGTACATAGTAGCAGACCGCAGTCTGAGAAGGCACTGACATTTCTGCTGTAAGACTGTTCAAAATTGAACCTGTAGATACCATAATTGGTTTTGAAACGAAACGTCCGCCCTTTGTTAAGTACTGTACATGATCCAGTTTGCCTGCATTTTCTGCAGACTGATAATCTGGTGTTTCATAAGGTCGACGAACCAGACGAATATCATCTATTTTACCCGTATATTCGTTACAGAATTCCAGATTTGATGGAGTTCCCAAAACTACAAGACAAACTTCTCCATCTTCACGACCATTGGAAGTTATATAAATCAAATCTTCAGTTACACCATTAACCATATATTCCAAAAGGCCTGTTTCACAATCATAAGAAAGAGCATGATAAGTCCAGGTATCAGGAATAATTTTTGAAGAGCCTTTTAAAATTACATCAGTATGTCCATTTGGAGAAATGTAATAATTAAAAAAGTTTGATAAAGTCCATTCCAAATGCCCCTGATTAAAGGAACCATTCAAAAGTTGATAAACCAGCTGACCTTTTTCATTTTTGGAAGATTCCCAGTTGATAATATTTTCACCATTTTCGACTATGGAAGGGTAAAGCCAGAATTCTATAGAGAAAGACCCCATCAACCCTTCTGAACCAAAAAAAGATCCGGGATTTCCAGAAAGAATAAGCCCACCAATATTACGACTTAAGCCTGCCGCTTTTCCATTTTTTGTTTGATTAGAAGATTTAAGATTATTTTCAATGATTTTATAATCCCCATCTGCAATCGGATTTTCAGCATTTTCAAAATCAATTATAAAATCTGTTGTTTCATCATAAGAAAAGGAATTTGAATCCAGCTGAATACAATCATAGCCAAACCGTCCTTTTCCAGCGGTTATATTTTCCTGTAATTGAAACGATGGCCAGCCTTCTTTTCCACCTAAAGTGATTTCTTTGGCAAAGGCCATAGAGAATCCTGCAACGATACAGCTGATTCCCAAAAGTGTAATACAAATTAAAATTCTTCTAACAAATGGATTCGACATATACTTTCCTTCTTAGTCTATCGGCAAAACAGGAAATTTTATTAGAAGAAAATGATTGTATACTGTATACTACTTCCATGGCTTCTTATTATGACAATCTTCACGAAACAGCTTTAAAGGCTCCTCAATCCAGCGGTGTTTATATGTGGCACAACGAAGAAGATACTGTCATTTATGTTGGAAAAGCTAAAAATCTTAAAAATCGTTTGTCTTCATACTTCAGTGGTCAGCGAAGTTTGAAAACCCGTCTTTTGGTAGCTCATGCAAAATGGATTGAATATATTACGACCACAAATGAATATGAAGCTCTGCTTTTAGAAAATAATCTGATTAAAAAATATAATCCCAGATACAACATCAACCTGAAGGATGGAAAATCTTACCCAGTTCTGCGAATCACAAAGGAACCTTTTCCAAAAATCTTTAAAACTCGCCGTATTTTACAAGATGGTTCTACTTATTTTGGTCCTTTCCCTGATGTAGGTGCACTGGACAATTTTATTGAATCGATTTTCAAATTATATCCTGTACGCCATTGCAGAACCATGAGGGACAGAGATACACCGTGTCTTTATTATCACATGAAACAATGTAAAGCTCCCTGCTGCAAAAAGATTTCCAGCGAAAAATATAATGAATATATAGAAGAAATAAAGCGGCTTTTGGAAGGTAAAGGTGAAAATACAGTTGCCAAAATGACTGACGAAATGAAGGCCGCTGCAAAAGAACTGAATTTTGAAAAAGCTGCCAGACTGCGGGATGGAATCAAAGCTCTTATGATTCTTCAGAATCAGAATATTGTTGAAAGCTTTGATTCTGAAGATAGAGACTACATTGCCTATGCCAGTGAAGGAGAATTGGTCAGCTTTACTGTTTTGAAAATCCGTCATGGTAAATTGCTGGGACGGGAAAACTATAGAGTTGAAAGTCTTTCCGATGATGAGGATTTGATTGGCGAGTTTATGGCCATTTATTATGAGGATGAAAAAACAATTCCTCCAAAAGTATACATCCCAGAAACAGAGGAATACGCTCATATTGCTAAATGGCTCCATGAAGAGAAGAAGGCAACTTCAGAAATCATAATTGTAAAAACTGCCACCAGCATTCCTCGGGATATCGCCGCTTTACAGATGGCTCGTCAGAATGCAAAAGAAGATATTGTGCGACGTCTCCGTGACAGAGGGGATACACCTGCTATGCAGGAGCTTAAAGATAAGCTTGGTCTGGATGTTCTGCCTATTCGTATTGAAGGTTTTGATATTGCTCATATTGGTGGAAAATGGCCAGTTGCTTCCCTTATCAGCTTCTACAACGGAAATCCGGATAAAAAGAATTACCGCTACTTCCGCCTGAAAACTACAGATGGTCTGATTGATGACTTTGCCAGCATGAAGGAAGCCGTAAGCCGACGTTATACACGCCTTGTAAACGAACAGCTGGACTTGCCAGATTTGATTTTGATTGATGGTGGTATTGGTCAGGTAAACGCGGTTGAAGAAATTTTAAATTCTCTGGGACTGGATATTCCAGTTGCAGGTCTTGCAAAGCGTGATGAAGAGATTTATCTGCCGGGAAACAGTACACCTATCTGTCTGCCAAAACGTAGTGATGCTTTGAGACTTCTGCAAAGGGTTCGAGATGAAACTCACCGATTTGCTACCAGCCGAAATCAGAATCTGCGAACTAAAGAAAATACTAAATCTGTATTTTTGGAACTACCAGGAGTTGGAGAAAAGAGAGCATTGCAGCTTCAGCGACAATTTACAACTCTGGAAAACCTTGCAAGTGCAGAAGAAAGTGCTGTAGCTCAGTGCATCCATGTAAGGGCACAGGAAGCCGCTCAGATTTTACTTCAGGCACAACAGCTTCTGGAAGTACGCAACGAAAAAAAAGATTTACAGCGCTTATCGCTTGGTGTGTCAGGTACCACAAAAGAAAAAGCTGCAGAAGCTACTTATCTGGATAATCTGGCAAGTCAGGCTCTGGCAGCGGCAGAAGATAGTCCGGAGTATGATTAAAAATCATTTTTCGTTACAGGTACAGTGATGTCAGTCATCAGTGTATCACTATCACATCGTTGCATGGTACACTGGTGTCAGTCATCAGTGTACCACTATCACATCATTGCATAATCCGCAAAAATCTGTTAATTTCAAATTAGATTTTACGTTTGAGATGAACAAACAAACAGAGTCCATAGCGTCCTGCCTTACCGGATGACACCACGGTGCACCGCGTATCAACATCTACGAGTAATTTACTACCCAAAACATTTTCACTTTTCTCAATACTTCGACAAGCTCAGCAACCACAAGTGTATTGTACCCAAACAGGAGCCCTGAAGTTGTCGAAGAGGCATAGGAGTATGTATGAACAAGTACGTTAAACGTTACTGTATTGATGCCATGTCTGGTATGGCACAGGGATTGTTCACATCTTTACTGATTGGAACAATCATAAAAACTTTAGGTCAGCAGCTTTTGCGCCTTGGAACAAATCCAGTTTTCCAGTTTCTTGTAGACGCTGGAAACTTTGCTACAGACAGTCATGTAGTTGGTGCTGCCATGGCTATTGGCATTGGATTTGCCATGAACGTGCCAGCCTTGGTTCTTTTTAGTCTTGCAGCTGTTGGATCTGGAGCCAATGTTACAGGTGGTGCAGGCGGTCCATTAGCAGTTCTGCTTATTGCAATTGTTGCAGCCGAAATGGGATGCCTTGTAAGTAAAAAAACAAAGGTTGATATTATCGTTACACCTGCAGTTACAATTTTAATTGGTGCCCTTCTTACAGTTCTTACTGCAAACTACATTGGAACAGCAGCCAGCAGTGTTGGAAAATTCCTTGTATGGACAACAAAGCTTCACCCATTCTGGATGGGTATTCTGGTTTCTGTAGTTGTTGGTATAGCTTTAACTTTGCCAATCAGTTCTGCAGCAATTTGTGCGGCATTTGGACTTACTGGACTTGCAGGTGGTGCAGCAGTTGCAGGTTGTTGTGCTCAGATGGTTGGATTCGCAATTCTTTCATTTAAGGAAAACCGATGGGGTGGCATTCTTTCTCAGGGCTTAGGAACTTCTATGTTACAGATGCCAAATATCGTGAAGAATCCAAAAGTATGGATTCCTCCAACACTGGCTGCTGCAATAACAGGTCCAATTGCTACATGTCTGTTCAAAATGGAAATGAACGGAGCTGCTGTTAGTTCTGGAATGGGAACCTGCGGATTGGTTGGTCAGATTGGAGTTATTACAGGTTGGTTTGAACCAAGTGCAGTAGCAATTGGCCATGGAGCTGCGGCAATTACTCCAGGAGCAATGGACTGGCTTGGATTAATACTTATTTGTTTCGTTTTGCCTGGAGCTCTAAGCTGGGCATTCGGAACTTTGTTAAGAAAAATTGGCTGGATTAAAGACGGCGACTTATCTCTATAAAAAATCAAACACCGGTGTCACAAATTTGTGTCATTGGTGTTTTTTTTGAACACTGATGTCATTGAACGCTGATGTCAGCCTTTGA
>JAEDFX010000105.1 GCA_016297805.1 Treponema sp.
CAGATTCTGCCTTTGTATGACAAACCGATGATTTACTATCCATTGAGCTGTCTTATGCTTGCTGGAATCCGTGAAGTACTCATTATTTCTACTCCTCGTGATATTTCCTGTTTTGAAGAACTTTTTGGTGACGGTTCATGGCTTGGAATGAAGTTTGAGTATGCTGTTCAGGATAAGCCTCGTGGACTTGCTGATGCTTTCATTGTTGGTAAGGATTTTATCGGCGATGATGATGTAGCTTTGGTTCTTGGAGATAATATCTTCTATGGACAGAGCTTTACTGCTACGCTCAAATCTGCGGCAAAGAAGATTGCTGAACAGAAAGGAGCTGTAATCTTTGGTTATTACGTAGCTGATCCAACTGCTTATGGTGTTGTTGAATTTGATAAAGACGGCAATGCTCTTGGTATTGAAGAAAAACCTGCTAATCCTAAATCAAATTATGCAGTTCCTGGTTTGTATTTCTATGATAACTCTGTTGTAGAAATTGCAGCTAATGTAAAACCTTCTGCACGCGGAGAGATTGAAATTACTGCTGTAAACAATGAATATCTTGCAAGAAAACAGCTTAAAGTTGAACTTCTTGGTCGTGGTATGGCTTGGCTTGATACCGGTACATATGAAGGTCTTCAGGAAGCCGGTAACTATGTTGCAACAATCCAGAAACGTCAGGGATTGTATGTAGCATGTCTTGAAGAAATCAGCTATAAGAACGGCTGGATTACAAAAGATCAGCTTTTGGAGATGGCTAAGGGGTATAAGACCGAATACGGTAAGTATTTAGAATTTGTAGCTAAGAACTAGTACATTCGCAATACTCAACACATCACTTTTGTGTTATAATCCTCTTTGGAGGATGCATATGAGTGATGTATTATTTAGTCAGATGCTGAATGAAGTTGATACTTTTTCTTTTGATCAGTGTATTGAATTACTATCAAAAATTACAGATAAATTAAAAAATCATGAGGGCATTGAAAAACCTTTTAAAAGAGAATTAGGTGGGTTGAAAGGGCAAATAGAGATGTCTGATGATTTTGATGCACCTCTAGAGTGCTTTAAGGAGTATATGTAGTGTATTTACTTGATACAAATGCTCTTTTGTTTAGTTTTGATAGTGTAGAGAAACTTTCTACACAAGCGAGAGCTATTATAGCTTCAGAAAGTAGATTATATATAAGTATTGCTTCATTATGGGAAATTGAGATAAAAAGAAATTTAGGAAAATCCTGTTGAAGTTGTTTGGTAAACATAGATTTTTATAAGGAGTAATTAAGAAAAAATACTTTACATTATTATTTTTTCTTTAAATTAATTTTATGGCTTTTGAGTTTAAGAAATGTGCAGTAGATGGAATTGAAGTAGAAGATTTATGGGAAATTCAGCCAAAGATATTTGGTGATGCCCGAGGATACTTCCTTGAATCTTACAGCGAGAAGGATTTCTTTGCTGCAGGGCTTACTATGAAATTTGTTCAGGACAATCAGTCTAAGTCATCTAAGGCTGTTCTTCGAGGACTTCATTTTCAGACTCAGCATCCTCAGGGAAAGCTTGTACGAGCTCTTGAAGGCCGTGTTTATGATGTTGCTGTTGATTTGAGAAAAGGCAGCAAGACTTTCGGAAAATACTATGGTGTCATCCTTGATGCAGAAAAACAGAATCAGTTCTATATTCCAGAAGGCTTTGCTCATGGATTCTACGTTCTTTCTGATACTGCAATTTTTGCCTATAAATGTACAGATTTCTACGATCCAAAAGGTGAGGGCGGACTTATGTGGAATGACCCTGCAATTGGTATCGACTGGAAATCTATTGCTCCAGATATTTCTGAACCAAATCTTTCTGAAAAAGACACAAAACATCCTGCATTCAATAAAGATGGAAACTACTTTGATATGAATGGTAAGTGGATTGGATAATTTGAAGTTTTTTTAATAGAAATATTATATAATAGATATATACAAATTTTATGGGCTGTGGTACATTGATTCGAATAAGGGGGTGTTATGTATTATATAGAAATTGAAGATTTAGTTGGAAATGCACTTATTCAGCTTTTGGAAAAATTCCATGTTAGAACGATTTCTTTTGATGAGTTAACCCAGTATGGTAATATTGTTGTACAAAAATTGTTAAAAGACAATAAACAAGTGATTGCATTATATACAAAAGATAGACGGGAAACTTTTTTTAATGACTATACTGATTTTTTTGATGTTACTGAAAATTCAATTACTTTAAAAGAAACAGTATCTTTAGACGATTTAAAAAAAGAGTTTTTAGCTAATATTGCTCTTGATGTTTTTTTAGCTTTTATGAGTAAAGAAGCCGTTGATTACTTGCAATCTGTAGCTTAAAGGAGTTGAAAATCAAGGTTTTTAAAGATCCTGTTTACGGGTATATTAATTTAAGGGAAGAATTAATCACTAATATTATAGATACTCCTTATTTTCAAAGATTGAGATGTATACAACAAACAAGTTATGTACCTTTGTATTCAGCTGCACTACATAATAGATTTATCCATTCAATAGGTGTGTTTCATTTGGGAGAAATTGTTGCTAATTCTATAAAACAATCTCTTGTAGAAGATAATGAATTGAAACAGTTTTATGATCAAACGTTAGAGGCGGATTTCCTTTTAGCGTGTTTATTACATGACGTTGGACATTCTCCTTTTTCTCATTCTGGAGAAGCCTTTTATTTAACCAAAGATGTCTCTGATACTGAAATCCCATTGTATAATAAACTTTTACAAATAATAAGTGATGCATCATTTAAGAAAGATTTTAATGAGACTGTAAATGCAAAAACTAATGCAGCACCACATGAAATAATGAGTGTATGCGTAGGTATAAAGGTATTTGGAAAATACATAGCGGATAAGGTCTTTTTTGCCAGATGTATATTAGGATTAAAATATAAGGCAAAAACTAATAATAGAGACCAACTTAAAAATGCTTATATTCAATTTTTAAATTCATCTCATATAGATGTTGATAAAATTGATTATTTATTGCGAGATTCTTATGTTATAGGTTTTGATACTGTTGTTATTGATTATCAGCGATTATTATCCAATGTGGGAATAAAGAAAATTAATGAAAATGATGAAAATGGAAATCCATATTCTCAGTTGATTCCTGTTTATAAGAAGAATGCAATAAGTGTAATTGAGAATGTTATATATGCTCATGATTCTGAAAAAAAATGGATACAAACTCACCCCGTTGTTCTATATGAGTCTTTTTTAATTAAGTATTCTATTGAGAGGGTAAGGAAATACTTTTTAGATAAATATAAATATAATATTTTTAGTTTTGACTCATTAATTAATGATGATGTGAATAATCCAATATCATATATGGCAGATGATGATTTAATCTACTTAATGAAAAATACTAAGGAAATTAGAGATAACTTAGTAGATGAATATATGAATAGGAATAATCGTAGGCATCCTGTTTGGAAATCAGAAGCAGATTTTAAGATATTATTTGAAAAAACAAAAGGAAAAGAGTGGACAGATAAGTTTTCTCAGACATTAAAAAAAGTTAAGAAATTTCTAGAGGAAGAATGTACGGTTCCGATTATAGATTTGAATAGTTTAAAGGAATTGAAAGATATAAAAAGGAGAGTGTCTGAAAAAACGAATGAAATAGCGATGATTTCGAGATATGATGAGATTTTAGATTTCTTTAATGATTTGGAAAAAATTTCGAAGAAGTTAAAAATTGATTTTAATTATGTTGTTCTAGATGCTTATAGTTTTAAGAGTTCTTTTAATAAAGAGGCTATAAAACAATTAAAAATCACTTTTCCAAGCTTGTCATCGGTTCATGACCTTAAAGATGCAACAAATTTATTAGATTCTGATAATCCTACTCGAAAAGAATTCTACTACTTGTATTATAAAAGAAATTCAAAAAAAGACGCAGAGAATCCTTCTTTACAAGATTTTGCAATAGCTTTTTCCGAAAATTTAAATGTAAAGGTTATTTATTAAAAATTCGTATCACATGAACTGCTATAATATTATTATAACTTGAAGTTGTTGGATTTAATATAGGGAGAACAAAAAAATGACATTAATTCCATTAATTCTTTCTGGTGGTGCCGGCACTCGTTTATGGCCATTATCTTGGGGAGACCATCCAAAACAGTTTCTTAAATTAACTTCTGAAAAGACAATGATTCAGAAAACTCTTTTACGTCTTAAAGGCATAGATATAGAAGCTCCAATTATTTCCTGTGGAGAATCTCATCGATTCTTAGTTGCACAGCAGATTGGCGAGGTATGTGATGAACAGCCAACTATATGTTTGGAGCCTATGCCTAAAAACACCGCTCCTGCAATTGCTGCTGCCTGCTGTGCGGCTATTCATCGTAATCCTGATGCCATTGTTGTAGTTCTTCCAAGTGACCATGTTATTGCTGATGTTTCAGCTTTTCAGAAGGCTGTGCTTACTGCAGCCAAACAGGCTGAACAGGGATATCTTGTTACTTTTGGTATTGTTCCAACTTTCCCTGCTACTGGTTATGGTTATGTAAAGGCTAGCGGAACTGAGTCTGAAGGTGCCTATACTCTAGAAAAGTTTGTAGAAAAACCCTGTCTAGAAAAAGCGCAGGAATACCTGGACAGCGGTGAATATTCATGGAACAGCGGTATGTTTGTTTTTAAGGCTGCCACATTCCTTGAGGAGCTTAAAAAGTATAATTCTGAAATGGCAGAGCTTTCTATTCAGGCTTTTGAGAAGGCTAATAAATCAGACAGCGACTTTATCCGTCTTGATGCTGAATCCTTTGGTAAAATCAAGGGCGATTCAATTGACTATGCTGTAATGGAAAAAACTAAGCTTGGTAAAATCGTTAAGCTTGATGCCGGTTGGGATGATGTTGGTTCCTGGTCTGCTCTTTATGATATCAGTAACAAGGATGAGAACAAAAACGCGGTGCATGGCGATGTAATCATTCTTAATACAAAGAACTCATATATTCGTGGTGGAACTCGTACTATTGCTACAATCGGCCTAGATAACGTAGTAATTGTTGACTCTGATGATTCTCTTTTGATTGCAAAAATGGACGAAATTCAGGATGTAAAGAAAATTGCAGAAGAGATGAAGAAGAGGGGAGAATAATAAATTCTATAGAGTTAAGATTCTTTAAAGATTATTTGTTTTTTATTAAAAATGGTGTTATATTTTACATGCTAGGAGTAGGAATTATGATTAAGAAAAAAGTTACAACAGTAGAGACTAAGAAACGAACTCTTAATGTAAGATCTAAGAAAACTAATTCCGATATTGGAAATATTTTAGCTTATTGTGGATATAAGCTCGAAGGCAAGAAAATAGTTCCAAGTGCTGTTTATAATCCTGTTCCATATGAAGGAATCTAAAACAGGAGTATTTATTGTATACAGTAAAAGATAATCTTATTTTTGGTTTCCATGGATGTGATAAACTTATAAAAGATGCTTTAATCAATGATAATATTAATATAAGTTACAGTGAGAATAAATACGATTGGCTTGGAAAAGGAATGTATTTTTGGGAAAATGATCCTTCAAGAGCTTTGCAATGGGCTGAATCCGCCAAAAATCATCCTCAAAATAATAAACAAAAAATAGAGAATCCTGATGTAGTTGGGGCAGTTATATGTTTAGGTAAATGCCTCGATTTTATGGAAATATCGAATCTAAATAAATTAAAAGAATTATATGCTAGATTGAAAGATGAAGGTTACGATCTTCCTGAGAACACAGGTAAAGATTTTTATAGACGAGAGTTAGATTGTTTTCTAATTAATTTTCTTGTGGCTGAAGAAGCTCAAAAAGGTAATATATATGACTCTGTAAGAGGTGTTTTCTTTGAGGGAAATGAATTGTATACACATGCTGGCTTCAGAGAAAAAAATCATATACAAATTTCAGTTATAAATCCGAATTGCATAAAGGGTTATTTTCACGTAAGAAAAATAGATTCTAGTTATCCAGAAGTTTGATATTTTATAAAGTGTTATATTACAACCTACATTTTGATAACTGATATAGAAGAATTAGACTTTCTCCTCTCTAGCAGTTATCTCATTTAAACGCTATTATATTCATTACGCTTACAAATCTAACAAAAGGAAATGTATATGTTTACAAAATCAGATGCAGAAAAAATTTTGAAGGAAAATAATCAGGAGCAGGTTTTAACTTATTTTGATTCTCTTGATGATGCTAAAAAGACTGAGTTTTTAAAACAGATTGAAAATATTAACTGGTCAGATATTAAGATGATTGGTGCAGAGACTGAACAGAAACGTGGTGCTTTTGCGGTGCCTCCTGCTGTTTCTATTTCTGAAATCCAGACTAACAAGGAAAAGTTCCAGTCTGAAGGGATTAAGGCTATTCAGAAGGGCGAAGTAGCTGCTGTTCTTCTTGCTGGCGGTATGGGTACTCGTCTTGGTTTTGATTTGCCAAAGGGTTGTTACAATGTGGGGCTGACTCACGAACTCTTCATCTTTGAATGTCTTATCAACAATATGATGGATGTTGTAAAGCTTGCCGGTGCTTATGTTCCTTTGTACATAATGACTAGCGAAAAAAATGATGCTGCTACACAGGCTTTCTTTGAAGAGCATAATTACTGGGGCTACGATAAAAATTATGTAAAATTCTTTATTCAGGATATGGCTTGTGCTGTTGATTATAATGGCAAGCTTTTGCTGGAAGAGAAGGGCCGTCTTGCTACTTCTCCAAACGGAAACGGTGGCTGGTTCACTTCTATGGTAAAAGCTGGTTTGGATAAGGATTTACATAAACGTGGAATTAAGTGGATTAATATATTTGCTGTAGATAACGTTTTGCAGCGTATTGCTGATCCTGTATTTGTTGGCGCTGCTATTGCTGGTAATTATGAAAGCGCTTCTAAGGTTGTTCGCAAGGTTGAACCTCACGAAAAAATGGGTCTTCTCTGCCTTGAAGATAATAAGCCTTCTATTGTTGAATACTACGAAATGTCTAAGGAAATGGCAGAGGCTCGTGCTTCAGACGGTTCTTTGGAATATAAATATGGTGTAATTCTCAACTATCTTTTTGCATTGGATAAGCTGGAAAAAATTGCCAACGAAAAGCTTTCTGTTCATGTTGTAGAAAAGAAGATTCCTTACATTGATGCTAATGGTGAGAAGGTTAGTCCTACAGAACCTAATGGCTACAAGTTTGAGCTTCTGGTTCTTGATATGATTCACATGATGGACAACAATCTTGCCTTTGAGGTTGAACGTGAAAAGGAATTTGCTCCAATCAAAAATCTCCACGGAACCGACAGTGTTGATTCTGCTAGAGAACTGTTAGTTAAAAACGGTGTAAAATTGTAATAAGTATAATTTATTGAACGAAAGTTGACAAATTATACTAAGTTTATTATATTTTGAATACGATTATTTGTTTGGA
>JAEDFX010000106.1 GCA_016297805.1 Treponema sp.
TTTTGGGCATATAACCGGCGTTGGCTTTTACCAGCTTTCCGTTTTTGAATAAGCCAAAAAAAGGGATACTCATAACATTGAACTGTTCAGCAAGTTCTGCTTGTTCGTCAACGTTACATTTTCCAACCTTGATTTCTGGATGTTCATTCGCATATTCTTCTAAAACTGGAGCCATCATTTTGCATGGTCCGCACCAGTCTGCCCAGAAATCAACCAGAACAGTTTTATCTGATTCTAAAACTTCTTTTCGAAAATTCTCTTTAGTAATTGTAATTTCAGCCATAAAATTCCTCCTTAAAGAAAGTGCGTTTATGTGCGCGTTCATCTGCGTTTAAATATAATCATACTTTCAGATTGTGGCAAACAAAATCGCAGAAAGAACAGATGTCGTTGCATTTTCCTGGAAATTTCTGTCCTTTTTGCTTAAGTTGCTTTTTTAAAACTTTTTTGTATTTTCCCAGACCTTTCTCATAGCAGATGTTTACCATTTTATTTTCCAATGCCTGTTTCATAACTGTAACATAATCCTGTTTTATGTTTCCAATGAACAGTTCTTTGTTTTCATTGGCAAAACCACAGCAGGGAGCTATGTTTCCGTCTGCGTGAATGTAAAGTATCTGACCAGGACCTTCACAAAAATCATCCTTGAACCATTTTTTTGCCTGCCAGGCACGACTGTCGCTGGAAGGAAAACTTTGTGGAAGAATGTATGTAGGAATGTCAGGGGGCGTTACGGGGAACTCCCCGTTAGAAGGGGTAGCGGAAAACTCCGTAGCCGAAGGTGAGGAGTTTGTAGCGAGGGGAAGGCTTTCCCCGCCTGCAACTCTTTGGATGTTTATAGAATCCTCGCCAAAAATATTCTGAACGGTCCTTATAAAGGTATGCATTCGTTCTGAAGTTTGACCATGGAATTTATCCCAGCTAAGTCCAATTTTTCCATCGTAACCTGCATCGTACAGCTGTTGAAGAGTGCCTGTTAAATCTGATTCATTATTCCACCAGTCACCATTGGTCATAATCTGATCGAACATCAGATCCATTTCTAAGGCGGCTTTTGTAAGTGTTAGAATAAAGTCAAAATATAAAAAAGGCTCTCCACCACTGAAACCAATTTTTTTTATGTTGGAGTCTGCTTCAACGGCAGATTTTAAAAAATTTATTGCATCCTCTGAAGAGATTTTTTTTGTGTCTCGGTTTACAAAACAATGGGCACAGTGAAGATTACACGCAGTTGTTGCGGAAAATATTATTTCTGTAGGATTAAACATAAGGTCAGTATAAACGAAAAATCGAAAAATTTACTAGAAATTTAGTTTTTTATATTTAAAAAGTCGGGTAAAATGGATAATGGATTATTATAGAAGGTGGCATATTTCTAATGTTTTTACTATCGAATATTTACTTTTTAGGTACAATCATCATATTTCTTTCTTTGTTAGCATGTCTTATTTTGACAGCCGTAAGAAAATCCGCTGCCTCAAAAATTATCATCAAACTTGAAGTTACGACTCTTCTTGCAATTTTATTTTGCAGCTCATTCTACCTTGTTAAAAATCATACAGTTGCTTATATATTCTGGTGTATCTATCTTATTTTGCTTGATATAGATTCGTTTTACATTTTGCAATATGTAATGATTATGACTGATAGTGTTAATAAAAAAAATAGTGCGAAAATTTTACAGATTATATATTCTGTCTTTGTTTTTTTTGACGCAGTTATGATTGTTACCAGTCTGGATACTGGTATTGCATTTTCAATTGTTCCAGTTACTATTGATGATACTTTTACAACTTGGATTGTCAGTTTTAATGCAATGTTTTATGTTCATTTGCTTTTTTGCTATTTAATTTCTTTAGCTACTTGCGTAATTATTGTTAGAAAAATTATACAAGGAGCTAAAACTGAAAGACCTAATTATATAAAGCTTTTTATTATTTTCTTCATAATTCTTTTAACAAATGGAATTTTTATCATTATTTCAGATCAGATAATATATGATTTTTCATCAATAATTTACGGATTTCTTCTTATCTATGTATATAATTTTACTTTCTATTCGATTCCAAATTATTTACAGAAAAATCTTATTTTGATTAATAGTGAAAATCTTACAGATGCGATTATATGTTTTGATGAAAAAGGAAAGTTCGTTTATGCCAATAAAATCGCCAGGTCTTTCTTTTCGAATACAAATCATGAACAGAAATGGGCAGAAAAATTTTTAAATGGTGAAAATGATTATTTCTGGCGAACAGAAAAAGTTGAGTTGAATGGAGAGTTACGTTCATTTAAAGTTGAATTTCGCCGCCTCCGTGATTCAAAAAATAGAATTAGTGGAAGTTACATAAAACTCAATGATTGTACTAATGAAATTGTATCCATGGAAAAGGAAGCATATAGAGCAAGTCATGATGAATTAACAGGGTTGTTTAATCGGGATTTCTTTTTCAGGGAAATGACCAGAATCTTGAAAAATGAACCAGATGTTCCACGATATTTAGTTTGTACAGATATAAAAGATTTTAAGCTTGTAAATGAGTTGTTTGGTTCTGATTTTGGAGACAGGCTTCTTGTTCGTCAGGCAGAAATGTTGAAACTTGCCAATTATCCTGGAGTAATATGGGGACGTATTTTTGGTGATCGTTATGCAATGCTTATAAAAAAATCGGATTTTAATCCAGAGCTTGCAGTTAAGAATACAGATAAAATTACAGAAATGGAAAAAGAGATTAACTTTAAGCTTACTGTATATATTGGAATCTATGAAATAACTGATCCTACAGAAAATGTTCATACGATGTATGATAAGGCTAATCTTGCTATAAAAAATATACAACCAGGTCTGAATCAGAAGCTGTTTTTCTATGATACAAACTTAATGAACTCACTTCTTATGGAAAAAACTATAGTTAATGAGTTTGATGATGCTCTTAGTTTGAAACAGTTCGAGATGTATCTCCAGCCTCAGATAGAAGTTAAAACCGGACTTTGTGCAGGTGCAGAAGCTTTGGTACGATGGAATCATCCAGAAAAAGGTTGTGTTCCTCCTTTTCAATTTATAAAAGCATTGGAAAAAAGTGATCAGATTTATAAATTGGATTTTTATGTATGGAATCTTGCGGCTCAAAAGTTAGCTGAATGGAAAAAAGCAGGAATTGATAAATATATCTCTGTAAATATTTCAGTAAAAGATTTTTATTATGGAAATCTTTTTGAACATTTTAAGCAGCTTGTAGAAAAATATGATATTTCTCCAGAAAAATTGAATCTTGAAATTACAGAGTCTGTTGTTATTGATGATAATTCAATTCATAAAAATACTTTGAAACAACTTCAGGAATATGGTTTCAAAATTGAAATGGATGATTTTGGAAGCGGCTATTCTTCTCTTAGCGTCTTGAAAAATATCGAAATAGATGTCCTTAAGATAGATATGGGCTTCCTTGATGTATCTAAGGATGAAAATAGAGAGAATCAGATTATTGCATCTGTTGTAAAAATGGCAAAGGCTTTGAAAATGAAAATTATTTCCGAAGGTGTTGAAACATCAGCTCAGGCTGAGATTCTTGAGAAAATGGGTGTGGATATTTTCCAGGGATATTTGTATTCAAAACCTATTCCTGTACAGGATTTTGAAAAAAAATATCTGGGAGGAGAATAATGATTTTTTTTGATTTTATACGTGCAAGTTTTATTATAACTTCGATATTTCTTATCGTGATTCTGGTGCTCCTTTCGGCTTATATGTATAAAAAGAATAATGAATATAAGAGTTATATTATTAGAATAATCTGTGTAGGTATTCCTTCTATTGCAGCATATAACATTTTTCTTCTGCAAGGTTCTCATAATTTAGCTGTATTTTTTGATTCTTTGTTCTTTGTTGGAACTGACTGGCTTGCTTTGTTTATGTGTATTTTTGCAATTGGTTACACAGGAATATTGCTTGAATATAAAAAGAAAATATTAATATGTTTTTCGATTTTATGTGGATTTGACACTTTATCTTTATTTATAAATAACGTAACTTACCACATGTTTGACCTTGTTCTTATGTCTACAAAAAGTGGAATTATGTATTGGGGAAACGACTTTGGTTTTCTCCACTATGTACATCTTTCATTGTGTTATGTAATGGTATCTTTAACCTGTATCCTATTAGTCATAAGTATTCACAAGTCTCCTGTTGTGTGTAAGGTAAAATACATTGGGATTTTAATAGCTTATATAGTTGTTATTATTGTTAACTGTATTTGTTATTCAGTGAATCTTTCGTTTGATATTTCTGTTATTTTATATGGCGTGCTTGCTGGTTTTATCTGCTATTATTCAACTTATACATATCCACATAAAATGTTGATTCAGCTTTTAAAATCAATTAATGATACTGCTTCTGATGCAATGATGTATTTTGATGATGAAGGAAAATGTATCTATGCGAATAAACGGGCTAAAGAACTGTTCGAAAATAATGGTAAATTTGAGCCATGTCTGGCAGAAGCTTATAAAGACAAATGGAAAGATGAACTGATAGAAGAATCCCTGTCCTTTAGTACAGAAGATTGTTTTAAGATAAATGGGCGAGAACATCATTTTGTGGTTGAATATAAAAATGATAGTTATTCAAATCAAAAAATAGGTTCGTATATTAAACTGCAGGATATTACAGAAGATTATGTTTCATACAGAAAGGAAAAATATATAGCTACTCATGACACTATGACCGGTGTACTGAATAGAAATGGTTTCTTTGATGAAGTAGATAAATTAATCGAAGAGAAAGGAACTTTTGGTTACATAATGCTTTCTTCGAATATTCGTGATTTTAAAATGATAAATGAAATGTTTGGAGAAAAAATTGGCGATGAAGTTATCCTTAAACAGGCAGGAATATTAAAGACTTTTTCACATTCAACAACAATTTATGCACGTATTTGTGATGATAAATATGCATTGTATACAAAACGGGAATATTTTAATGAAAAAGAGTTTCTTGAGTATATGAAGCTTATGCAGAAGGTTTTGGATAAGCCTTTGTATCAGCTACGGCTTGTTGTAGGCGTTTATCAGCCTCAGGGAAGAATAGAATCCGCACAGACAATGTATGATAAGGCTCTTCTGGCTGCGGCTCAGATTTCAACTAAATATAACGAAACCTATGCTTATTATGATACAATTCTCATGGAAAAATTAATGAATGAAAATGCTTTGATTGATGACTTTGAGGAAGCAATAGATTCAAACCAGATAGAGATGTATCTTCAGCCAATTGTTGATAAGAATGGAAAATACTGTGGTGCAGAAGCATTAAGTCGCTGGAATCATCCTAAAAGAGGTTTCTTAGTTCCTCAGGAATTTATAGAAATACTGGAAAAGAAAGGTCTAATCTATCAATTGGATACTTTTATATGGGAAACATCTGCAAAATTATTAAGAAAATGGGCAGATGAGGGTATAAAAGATCATTACATATCAGTAAATGTTCCTGTAAAAGACTTTTTCTATATTGATATTTATAAAGCTTTCACCAGACTTGTAGAAACTTACGATATTGAGCCTAAGAATCTCCATATTGAAATAACAGAACATGTATTGATGTCTGATTTTTCCAGAGCCTATGCTATTGCTTCAAAGTTACAGAAAGCCGGTTTTTATGTTGCAATTGATGATTTTGGAAATGGGTATTCATCACTGAATATGCTGAAGGATTTTCATGCATCTGAATTAAAGATTGGAATGAGTTTAATACAGACAAGTGTACAGACGGAACGAAGTAGAGTGATTCTTCAATCGATTGTTGAAATGGCAAATGACCTTGGAATTAATGTAATTTCTGAAGGAATTGAAAGTAAAGAACAATATGATTTGCTGGACAATTGTAATTGTAAATATTTCCAGGGAAATTATCTGGTCGAACCAAAACCGGTTGCAGAATATGAAGCAATGCTCTCTCATTGAATTTGAGTTAAAAAATTAGTATATTTTTGGTAGTACATTTTCTCTGCTTTATACAGAGTTTATATAGTTTTTTAAGGAGTTCTTTATGATTAAGACTGTAAAAGACGTTGATTTGAAAGGTAAACGTATTATTATGCGCGTTGACTTCAACGTACCAATGAAGGATGGAGTTGTACAGGATGATACACGTATCATGGCTGCTCTCCCAACAATCAAATATATCCTTGAACAGAGCCCACGTTCTCTCGTTCTTATGAGCCACCTCGGCGATCCTAAAAAGGACGTTAAAAAAGCTCAGGAAAAAGCTGAAAAAGCAGGAAAAACTTGGACAGATGCTGATGCTGAAAAATTCATCAACGGTAAAAACCGCATGGCTCCAGTTGTAAAATACTTTGCTGAAAAGCTGGGAAAAGAAGTTACATTCCTTCCAGATGCCCTTGGACAGAAAGCTGCAATCGATGCTCTTCCAGAAGGTGCAGTTGCAATGTTGGAAAACGTTCGCTTCCACAAAGAAGAAACATCTAAAGATGCTGCAGAACGTGATGTAATGGCTAAAGAACTTGCTTCTTACGGTGATATTTTCGTAAACGATGCTTTTGGTACAGCTCACCGCGATCAGGCTTCTACAGCTTCTATCGCTAAATTCATGCCAGTTCCATCAGTTGGTGGTTTCTTGATGGAAAAAGAAGTTAAATACATCCAGCCAATGGTAACAAATCCAGAAAAACCAATGACAGCAATCATCGGTGGTGCAAAAGTATCATCAAAAATCGCTGTTCTTGAAAGCCTTATGAAGAACGCTTCAACACTCATCGTTGGTGGTGGTATGGCTTATACATTCCTTAAAGCACAGGGACACGAAGTTGGTCGTTCACTTGTAGAAGATGACTTCCTTGATACAGCTAAAGACCTTTTGGCTAAAGCTGCTGAAAAGAACGTTAAGATTCTTCTTCCAGTTGACCACGTTGGTGCTGCAGAATTCGCAGATAAAGACCCAGTTGCAGTAGATGCAGTTGATCTTCCAGCTGACCTTATGGGTCTTGATGTTGGTCCAAAAACTGTTGCTCTCTACAAAGATGCAATCTTGGCTTCTAAATCAATCGTTTGGAACGGACCAGTTGGAGTATTCGAATTTGAAAACTTTGCAAAAGGTACAGAAGCTGTTGCACGTCTTGTAGCTGAAGCTACTGGTAAAGGTGCTATGACTGTAGTTGGTGGTGGTGATTCTGTTGCTGCTGTTAACAAGTTCAATTTGGCAGACAAAATGAGCCACGTTTCAACAGGTGGTGGAGCTTCCCTCGAATTCCTCGAAGGAAAAACATTACCAGGTATAGCAATATTAGCTACAAAGTAGCTAATATTGCGTGCGAGTTTTGCATCCGCAA
>JAEDFX010000107.1 GCA_016297805.1 Treponema sp.
AAAATTTCATATTTTTGAAATTATCCTTTAAGTCCACCACGACTTACACCATTTACAATGTATTTTCTAGCAATAATAAAAAGAATAATCATTGGTAAAACAACAGTTGTAGATGCGGCCATTAGCAGTTCCTGGTAGCTGCCGGCTTCTGTTGTGAATACCTGAAGTCCGTATGGCAAGGTTCGGGATTTGCTGTCGGAGGTTACATACAACGGCCAGATGAAGCTGTTCCATGATGACAAGGCATTTAATAATACGATTGTAAAGATTGAAGGCTTTGCAATTGGAACCATTATTCTCCACAAATAGAACCAGTTTGATGCACCGTCAATTCTTGCTGAGTAATAGAGGCTGTCGGAAACGGTATCAAAAAAGTTTCGGAGAATATATGTGTAAAAAATGCTGGAAATAAAAGGCATTATCAATGCTGGAATTGTATTGTACAGCTTTAATTTTACGATGGTTGTGTAGTTTGTAATAATCAGCATTTCAAAAGGAATCATCATAAGGCTGATTAGAACTGCAAAAATAACATCCTTACCAGGGAATTTCATTTTGGAAAATGCGAATGCTCCTAGAATTGTTGTAGTTGTTGTACACAATACAGAAAGAATCATTACAATCACAGAGTTAAAAAAATATTTACCAAAAGGTGCCATTCCAAAGGCTGTTCTGTAATTTACAAAAGAAAAATGGGATGGCAGGAATTTTGGCGGAAACTGAATTGCTTCTGCATGGTCTTTAAACGAGTACATAATCATCCATAAAAATGGGAAAATCATTACAAAGGCACCAATGGAAAGCAAAGTATAAATCAAAATCTTTGGCAGGATTTTCTTCATCAGTTCATCCCCCTGCGGCTCATATGTTTTTTAAGTCGTAATTGAATCAGCGTAATAATCAAAATACAGAAGAACAGAATTACAGCAGCAGCTGCCGCATATCCGTATTTTCGTTTTTCAAACATTGCATAGCGGATGTAGTAAACAACTGTATAAAGATTGTTGTAAGGCCCTGGTTTTCCGTTGAACAAAGGATATAACTCACTGAATACCTTAAAACAGCTGATTGTATTTACAATACAAACAAGAAAAATTGTTGGAGAAAGCAGAGGTACTGTAATTCTAAAAAAGATTTTAGAAGGCTTTGCACCGTCAACCTTTGCGGCGGTATAATACATTTCATCAATATTCTGAAGTCCTGAAATCAACAAAATAATTGTAAAAGGAAGAATATTCCAGATTCCAAAAATTATCAGGGCCAATAAAGACCATTTTGATTCACTAACCCACCCGATTTTTGGTCCGCCAAATTTAGAAATTCCCCAGTTGATGATTCCATACTGTTGGTTATACATTAATCGCCATACAAGTCCAACGGCAGTTACAGAAGTAACCATTGGCATAAAAAAGGCTGTCTGGAAAATTGCAGTACCTTTTATTTTCTGATTTAAAAGATTTGCAAAGAAGATTGCAATACAGGTGCTTACAGGAACAACTGCCAGAACATAAAGCAAAGTATTCAACAATGCTGAACGGAATTTATCATCCGTTAAAACATATTTATAGTTTTCCAAGTCTAAGCCGTCAAAAGTGCCTCTTAGATAACTGTAATTATGTTTAAAAGAAATTAAAAATACATTTACTACTGGGTACAATGTGAAAATTGTAATAAAAATGAGGAAAGGTGCCAGAAACAACCATGGTTCAATTTTTGAAAATCTTTCTCTACGTTTTAATGAAAATTTCACATTAACCTCGAACCGTCATCAGCATTAAATACGAAAACACCCTTTTCCTTAAGTCCTACCTTGATTCTTGAACCAGGAACAAGCTGTTCATCAGTATTGAATATTGCACGAACAATGTTATCCATAAATTTAATGGAAACAATCTGTTCTTTTCCCATTTCACTGATAGAAACAATTTGTGCTTCAGTATTTCCACCAAAAATAAAGCTTTCTGGTCTAACTGCAAGAATCAGATTTTCTGTATTAAAATCAGATTTAAAACCAAGAGACTGCAACTGCTGGGCTGTGATATTCACCTTATTAACTGGTGGATTTCCAAGAAATTCTGCTACGAACTGACAGTTTGGTTCTTTGTAAAGTTCATTACAAAGTCCTGCCTGCACAAGAAATCCATCCTTCATCAACAGAATACTGTCGCTTATAGACATGGCTTCTTCCTGATCATGGGTAACAAAAACTGTAGTAACTCCAGTTTCCTGCTGGATTCTGCGGATTTCTTCACGCATTTCCAAACGAAGTCTTGCATCAAGATTGGAAAGTGGTTCATCCATAAGCAAAAGCTTTGGGTTTTTAACAAGGGCTCTGGCAATGGCAACTCGCTGCTGCTGTCCTCCACTAAGTTCTGCAGGATACCTTTTTAGAAGATTATCTACATGAACCAGTTTTGCTAATTCTACAGCCTTTGCGTTTCGTTCTGCTTTTGGTATTTTTTTTACTTCCAGAGGGAATGCTATGTTTTCAAGAACTGTCATGTGAGGATAAAGCGCATAATTCTGGAATACCATGCCAATGTTGCGCTGGTCAGGTGGAAGCTTTGTTACATCCTCATCATCAAAAAAAATATGCCCTTGGGTAACTGGAATAATACCGCAGAGCATATTAAGAATTGTAGATTTTCCACAGCCAGATGGTCCTAAAAGACAAATCAAATGACCATCTGTTAACTCTGCAGAAAAATTGTTTACCGCAACCGTTTGACCAAATTTCTTTGTAATATTATCAAATCTTACCTTCATTTAAGTTCTCCTGATTGCGGTGTGATTTATTTTAGCGACCGTTCAAAGCGTCGTTACAATCTTTTTCCATTGCCTTAACAGCGTCTTTTGCAGACATTCTGCCGTCAACAACATAGTTCAAGTATTCTTCAAGAGCTTTACGAACTGCAGCTGAACCTGTTACGTTAGGGAATGAACCTGCAACTTCCATGTTAGCCTGTACATATGGTAAAGCTGATGTTGATGGAAGATTGTTAATATAATTTTTATAAGCATCTGTTTCAGAGCCGATTCCGTATGGACACAAAGCAGAGTTTGCCATAGCCCATTTTACAATATTATCAGCCTTAAAGAAGAATTTTGCAAATTCGTAACATCCTTTATCAACATCTGCATTGCGGCTCAAGAAGATAGGACCACGGTTCCATGCTGTATAGAAATCTCCGCCAATCCATTTTGCCATTCCAAGTGTACCCTTTCCTGGAACAAAGCTGATGTACTGATCATTTACACAAGAACCAGAGAACATAGCGATATCACCATTTGCAAGGTCTTCTGAAGAATAACGTCCAATTGTGTTGAAAGAGAAATAACCTTTTTTACAGTTGTCTGCATACCACTGATAGATTTCTGCCATTTTATCTGTAGCGAAAGTGATTTTCTTGTTAGCAACATCAATGTAACCAAGACCATTGTGCATAATCAATTCCTGAAGGTTGTCTACAAGACCGTCTGAATGGAAGCCTGGAATACCTTTTTTTTCGTAGATTGTTTTAGAAACTTCTACAAGTTCGTCCCAGTTTGTTGGTGGGTTCAATTTTAATTCATCAAAAAGCTGTTTGTTGTAGAACAATACAGGACCTGTTGTACAGCCTGGAAGATAATAGATTCCACCATCTTCAAAACCAAGTACGTCTGTTTTCATTGCTTCTGGAAGAGAATCAATAAGGTTCTGCATCTGATAATCTTTCTTCTTCTTGTCCTGTGCAATGTATTTTTTGATGTCGATTGCAAGACCTTCGTTTGCATAATCTACGGCTGTTGTACCATAGTTGAAAATAATGCTTGGACCAATTCCGTTTGCTACAGCATTGTAAACTGTATCAGCAAAACCAGAATAATCCTGATTTTTTACTTCAACTTTGTATTCAGACTGTGAAGCGTTGTAAGCATCAGCAATTTCATTTAAAGCTGCTGCCTGTTTTCCGTTGTAAGTGTGCCAGATTTCTACTGTAACTGGACCTTTAGCCTTTTTCTTTGCACTCATTGGAAGAGCCAAAGCCAATAACGTGATTGCAAAAAGAGCAATTTTTTTCATTGAGGATACTCCTGTGAACCTGAATGGTTCTTTATTATTTTGATACGCTTTGCTATACGTGTAGCAAGGAAAGTGATGTGGAGTTCATCACTGCGGTTAATGTCATATTAGCAGAATAGAATTAATTTTTCAATAATAGTTTTATATAAAATTAATTCTATTCTGCATTTTATCAGCATGCAAACCATTGAGCGGCAGTTTCATCAGCAAGTTGTAAAAGTACTACTAGTGGGTTCTGCAGAAAATTTGAATAGTTAAAAGTTTCGCTTTCAGCCAAATCGCTAAAGCCCATGTGACGGCTTACTGCTTCTATTACCATACGGTTGGAAATCATTGAAGGAAGAGTTTCTATCATCATTAAAACTGATTCATTCCCGTGGCCAAGATTTCTGTTTTCTGAACGGGTTTTATAAAAAGGTTGTTTTACCCAATTTCCAGTAATGTCTTTTGTGTTTCTGTATTCTACGCCGTAAAAACCTGTTTTACAGAAATCATGGCAGCAGGCAGCTACAAAAATGTCCTTTGCTGTAATTGTATATTTGTTTCCTTCTGGACAAGTAAAAAAGTTTTCCAGAATAGCTTTTGCAAAGGTAAATGATTGTTTAATAACCATCATTGTGTGAAGGCTTAATCCACCTTTGAAATTTCCATGAAATCTTGTAGAAGCTGGGGCCTGCCAGAAATCAGTATTGTCTAAAAAGGCTTTGAGACGTTCTGCTTCTGCATCACCTTTAAATACATAATCTATCATAGCTTCATAACATGGCTTTACAGCTTCAAGCATATAAGTACCATCATCACGAATTGGTGCATATTCCTTGAAAATGTCTAAGAGTTCATAGCAATCTGTAAATAAATCATTTTTTTCTAAGTCTGTCATAAATCCGCCTTATATATTTAGTCCAAAATTGTAATTTCTACACGTCGGTTACGGGCTTTACCAGCAGCTGTTGAATTATCTGCTACCGGTTTTGTTCCTCCAAAGCCTTTACAGATAAATCTTCCGGCATCAACTCCTCTCTGAGCAAGTGCTTTAGCAATAGACTGAGCACGTTCCATAGAAAGCTGTTTCTCCCCATTTATATTTCCGGTACTTGCTGTATGTCCTTCTACAAGCAGCTGTGCTTCTGGAACAGATTTCAATACTTCTGCAATCTGGTCCAGTCTTGAAGCTTCGCCAGACAGCAATTCAGAACTGTTAGGTTTAAACTGTAAATCCTGAATTGAAAGTCGTATTCCTGCAGGAGTTGCATCAACAGCAATTTTGTTTTTATTGGTAGCTTCAGATTTATTGTTTTCTGCAAATTTTGTAACTTTTTCAGTAAGAGATGCCAACTGCTGTTCCTTGTTCTTTGCTTTTTCTGCTGCAAGTTTACTGCTGTCTTTCTCAGGTACTGGAGGTAAATTTTCTGCTTCTACAGGTTCAAGCAGGGCCTGCTCCATATTGTGGTCAAGTTCAGGAATTTCATCTTCAACAGGTTCTGAAATACTTGCCATCTGAGTATTTTTCAGTTGTTCTTCTTCCTGCCTCTGTTCATAATTCATAGCCAGCTGACTGTTTGTATCAGGAATAGAAATCAAATCTTTTGCATCTTCATCAGAAAGTTCACATATACGTTTAAGAGCTGGTAAAAGTTTATTTCTGTCTACAGCAGGTGGATATTCCGTAAACAAGGAAATTGTACCTTTAAACTGAATTACATTCCCGTCTGCATAAAAAAAAGTTTCATCAACTGTATCACGAACCACAACTGCGTTTCCTGTAATTTTACTTACATAGATATTTGCTTTATGGGAACCTGTAGCTTTTTCCAGATCCTTGTCTCCACCCCAGTCAATATAACTGGTTCCACTACCCATTCCATAACGGGTTGCCCACTGAGCATACAGAAGGTAAACAGGCTCATCGTTGAAATATTCATCACCCTTGTAAGTATACTGAACATAAATAGGCATTTTAGTTACAATTCCCTTATTTAGTGGATCAACGGCCCTTTCAGCCTTTGCAGTCCAGGAATCGCCGATTTTGATGCTTTTGTTAGGAAATGAAGGAAAACTTCTGAATGTAGGATATCCGTTATCTTCCTTCATTGTGAGGACGCCATCAGTATTGATTTTAAAAGCTGATGGAATTGAATCTCTTACTCCAAAGCCTACTTCCTTGCTGGCTCTTAAAGTATCTTCCTGAAGAAAAAAATTACCTTCGTATTCATAGCCATTAGAAAATGAAACTGGACGAATAAAAGATGTTACTTCACGACGTACAAGACCTGTATATTTCCCATTATCATAACGACGTAAATCTGAACGTTCTTTTAGAGTGTAATTTCCACTTCCATTGTAGGTGATTCTGTTCTGACCGAAAATTACTTGTAAAATAAAAAATGAGCTTATAAATAAAATTAACTTTTTCATATTAATAAAATCAGGATGATTACAAGCCTAATTCTTCTCCAACTAAAATTACCTTAATTCTTCCTTCAGGTCGGCTCTGTCTGGTAAGTACAAATTGATTACAGATTGAATCTGGACTTAAACAGTTAGCACATTCCCCTGTAAGTGAACATGGAGCTTTTGAATTAGCAAATCGCTGATTGTTAGCAGGAGCAGCATAATTTCTTGCTCTTGAATATGCATCTTCTGCAGTTTTTACAACTTTATTCATTCCTGCGATTACAAGAATATTTTTAGGACCATAACAAAGGGCTGCAACACGATTTCCCATTCCATCAATATTAAAAAGCTGTCCATCTTCTGTAATAGCATTAGAACTCATTATGAATGTTCCGCACAATAGTGCCTGATGCATTAATTCAACTCTTTCTTCTGGAGTTTTTGCAGTATCACGGTCAATAATTTTATAATTTTTAGATTCAAGAACTGGTTTCAATCCAATTTCATCCATAGTTAAAGTACCACCCCAAGAAACAGAATGATCTGTAGGGATTAATTCCAAGGCCTTCGCTAAAGCATCTTCTTTTGTTGAAACGTAATAAGCTTCAAAATGTCTTTTTTTAAGATTTTCTACAACTTTTGGACCAGATTTTTCGAATTTAATTTTTAATGGTTCAAGCATGTTTTCCCCTCACTGTGCTTATTTTTTTTCTTATACTATCACACAAACAATTCTAAAACAATTAAAAATAATATTGCCCCAAACCCAAATTTAATGTAAAGTCTAGTAATTGACAGTGAAACTGTTTGTATAACACCTTGTAATGGAGAACGTCGATGTCAGAAAAAGGCACCAATCAGTATTACATTACCAGA
>JAEDFX010000108.1 GCA_016297805.1 Treponema sp.
GTGAATTTGACAAAAATCTTGAAACTTATGTTGAAATTCCTAGTGATGTTGTTCCTTTTGAACAGCGTCCATGGATGAAATGTGCAGAAATTACAGACAAGGTAATCGAAGCCATCGAAAGTGGAAAATACGACCACATCCGGTTGAACTATCCTAACGGGGACATGGTTGGACACACTGGTGTATTCAACGCTGTTTGCTGTTCTATGGAAGGAATGGATTTACAGCTTGGTCGTCTTAAGGCTGCAATTGAAAAGGCTGGTGGTATCCTCTGTCTTACAGCTGACCACGGAAACAGTGATGATATGTACGAACACAAAAAAGACGGTTCTGTTGCAATGGGGGCTGACGGTGAGCCAAAACCAAAGACATCTCACTCATTGAATCCAGTTCCAGGTATCATCTACGACCCAGAATACAAAGGTGAATATGATTTGACTTTGAATGAAGGTCTTGGGATTTCAAGTTGGCCAAGCACTTTGATGATGTTGATGGGGTTTGTTCCACCTAGTGACTATGACAAGAGTATGATCAACCTCAAGTAACTGCAGCGAGTTTTGGCTTGTCCAAAACTCGGTAAGCACGCTTGCGTGCGACTTGATGGGTTTTGTTCCACCAACAGATTATGATAAGTCAATGCTCAACCTGACAAAGTAAACTTTGCAGGTTAGCATTATCATATCTGGACAGCTTGCGCTGCCAGATAAATTAGTTTTGTGCCGGCGCATTTACGCGGCACAAACCATAGTAGATAAGTGCTCGTTCTCGTTTTGAGGGTGGGCGTTTTTTTATTCTGTCCAGTCTTCAATCCGTAAATCTTCTATGCGGGAAAATTCCTTAGTATTATGGGTAACAAGGGTGCCATTGTTTGCAAGAACTGTTGCGGCTATAAGTAAATCGTTGGGACCAACTGGAGTTCCTTTTTCTGTGAGGGATTGGCGGATAAGTCCGTAAAAGTATGAAGCATCGCTGTCAAAATCTTTTATGTCAAAAGGTTCCAGAAACTGCATATAGGGAATGATTGTTTTTTCATAATTACCGGAATTTCTTGCTCCAAATTCAAGTTCAGCCTTTACTACAGACGGAATGACAATAGATTGAGCTGGAATCTTTTTGAGATGTTCAATAATTTTAGGATATTTTCCTTTTATTATGTACGAAATGATGTTTGTATCCAGAAAGTATTTCATAAAGGCTCTCTCTTTGCATCGAGTTCAAAACTCATTTCTTCCGGTTCATCTATTTTCAAATCTGGAACTGCTCCGAATAAATCAAAAAAGCCTGCGGGATAAGTCGAACTCATATCCTGAATTTTTGCCGAAACAATTTTTGAATCAAGAGAGCATGGATAACGGTTTTCTTTTACTGCCTGATGAAGAAACATATCAATTGCAGAGGAAAGACTCATTCCAAGGGAATTAAAAAGAGATTCAGCCTTATTTTTAATTTCTGGTGTTGTACGAAAAGCTACGGTCATGGTTTTGTTATTCATAACAACCTCCTGTTTTGTTTACATTGTATGATATATATCAGCATGTGTAAACATATTAAAATTCAGAGAGACTATTCTGGGAACATACAACGTTTTTTTTAATTTGTAATAAATCCGTAAGATAAAAGTAAATCATGTACTGATTTTTGAAGTGCATCAGAAAAATCTGTATTTTGTTTTTTTATTATAGAAGTCAAATTTATATCTGAAACATCCTTTGAGTCCATGAATAAAACATAAGGCGCAACTGTCAATACTGAGGCAATTTTTTCAATTAATTCAGGTGATGGAAATTTTTTACCATTTTCAATTTCGCTTACATAATTTGGAACAATTTTACATTGTTCAGAAAACTGCTGCTGGCTCAGACCTTTCTGTTTTCTATAAAACTTAATATTTTCTCCGAATATAATTCTTAAATCCATTGCAAATATACACTATCAGTTTTATTTTAAATTTGACATTTACGATTAGCGATGTTAATATAAAACACTCACTATTAGCGATAAAAAGATGAGTATATCAACAAATAGTGAGTATAATCATATAAGTTTTTTGGAGAAGAAAATGAAGCTGTACAAATTAGTTATGCATACTTTGCTTATAATTATCTGTCTTTTTTTGTTATCTGCGGGATTTTCAAATTTTTAGAAAAAGAAAACGATTTTATTTTTGAAAAATATTGGAGCTAAAAAAATGAATAACAATTTTAAAGAATATGAAGACAAGTATATAACTTTACTCGGACATAAGGTGTATATCCGCAAGGATGTTCAATTTTCACAATTAAAATATATCGAATTTGGTAAATTTGTTTTGGAACAAATTTCACTTTTTAAGAATTGGTATAATTCCTGTGGATCAATTGAAAATGTCATTAATAGTATGAAACAGGAAGAAGAGAGAATATTTGAACTTTTTGCAAAACAATGTACGGCAGACTATGTTGCAAATGGTGTTTTAGGCTACAACGAAGAGTTTTTTATTGATAAATTTTTGCCATGTCTTGAACCATTTAATGAACCTGCAATACAGATGCTTTATCAATATTGTGAGATAACTGGCAATGAAGAACAAATCCGAGCTTTTAGAGAACTTAAAGCGCAGCAAGGTTCTAGATATATTGGTTTTGGATATGGAATTAGAGGTGCAATAAATGCAACTGCTGGTCGAGTCGCATCTGACTTATTGAATGGAGCTGTCAACGCAGTTGCTAATGGTATTACAGCAGTTCAAACGAAGAATAAGCTGATTTCGTTATATCAAGATGAATCTATATTAGAAAATCTTTGTAACGGTTTAGGCGATGCATTGCTTTTGTGCTTTGATTGTTATGCAGAACAATTTAATAATGATTTTCTTCAAGACACAGAATACCGTTTTTATACCAGTGAAGAAATTAATGCAGCTTCTGAAAAATATGAAACTATTGCGAATAACATCTCTAATTCAAATTTATCAGATGAAGACAAATTAGAAAAACTTTTCTCAGAAATTAAAGGCTATTCTACCAGCCAAAGAATGTGGTATGAAATTTTCTGTTTATTGGATATTTGGAACACTAACAGTGAAAATCAGTTAAAGGAAGTACAGAAGTTTGTATACTTTACTGATGAAATGTTATTGATGATAGGCTTCAATATAGTTTCAAGTGCATTTAATAACTTTATTGGTGCTAAGACAGAATCTGATTTTATTAAAAGTAAGCAGATAATTGAACGGTTAAAGTCACTTTATGAAGATAATTTTTGTTCAAGTATACCAGCTGCAATAACTGTTTTAATGAAAAACCAGATAGCAAAAGTAAATGAAGTAAAAAATCCTCATGCAGCTTTGATATACATATCTGATTTTTTGTGTATGTTTGAAATTGATTTTTATTCTTACATAGAAATGCCTGATGTATATTTCAAATTGAAGAACATAAGAATTGAAATCACAAAGTCTGTACTTCAAAACGAAGAACAAGAATATACTGCAATTCTTTTAGAAAATAATATCAATAAAATAAAAGAGATTATACAGACTAAACAATATCTGGATCCACAGACAGTTTTTGATTTTTTCACAAAAGCAATTCTTTCCTTTAATGAAGAAAACAAAATTGCAAAAGCAATTGAATTTATCGATGAACTGTATGTGACATTAAATGAGTGGGATGGAACTCTTGAAAAAATCGATTTGTATAATGATTCAAATTTTCATGAGTTTATGCAAAAAAGAGAAAACAATACAACTAAAGATAACGAGCAGAAAATAGAATCTGAAGATACTGATAAAACTAGAGTACAGGAAGATAATACTGAGGAAGAAAAGTCTTTTGTAAAATCAATAGCGAGCTCATGGATTAAAACGTATATTGGATTACCGTTCTCATTATTTTTCGTTTCACTTTTTGCACTTGAATTTATTTTCCCAGATGGAATAGCTATCATTTTAACTACTTTAATTTTTGGCATTACAATGTGGATTGTCATAAACAAAAGAGCTGAATATAAATTCGGAAATAATCAACTGAAGGCAAAAGAAGATTACATTCATAGTTGTGATATTGAAGAACTACATTTATATAAGGAACTTCCAGAAGGTACAAATGGTAGCGGAGGAAGTAATTCAAAATATTTCTTGATGGGTATATATCCGCAAACAATAAAGCCTGCCAATGTTATTATTGATGAAAGTAAAAGTTATCAACTTTTTAATCTGAACTGTTATGCAGCAGACGACAATTGTCTTTATGCAAAAGTACCTGTTTCACACTTACCTGGTTTTGATGCACCTGAAAGTTACCCTTACTTTTCTGATGGAACAAAAATAAAGGAAGGAAAAGCATATTATTTTAGAATTGAACCAATAAAATGGCGTATTATTGACGATAAGATGCATCTTGCAATTTGTGAAGACATTCTATTCCCTATTCCATTTGCAACAAAATGTAAAAAACGTATCGAAAGAGAAAGTGAAAATATTATATATAGTAATAATTTTGAATACTCTAACATACGAAGCTTTTGTAACAGCTATAGCGGAGATGGTCTTTCTTTTGAAAATTCATGTACAGACAATTGGGAAGAAAAAGGGTTCAGTCGATATTCATTTTTTATGAAAGAAACAAAAGATAAAATCAAGAAATCTAGACTTGATAATAGACCTTTAACAACTATTATTTCAGAAAAAGATTATCCTGCAACTCAAAGTAAATGTAAAAATACAGAAGACAGAATATTTATATTAAGCAAAAGTGAGACAAAAAAAATAATAAATAAGGAATTAAAACGAAAACCAACTGATTTTGCTCTGGCAAACGGTTGTTTTGCAACAACATTAGATGATCATTGTGGAAAATGGTGGCTTCGTTCTGCATATGAAAAACCAGATGCCAATGACTCAGACATTGATTATATTCAGACTATTGGTACTGACGGAAATTATTCTTATGATGTATGCAGAACAGAGTATATTGGTTTTGTTCCAGCAATTCGATTAAACATTTAGAAAATCAGGTCTAAGATAGGAATGCGCTTCAACGCGTTAGACAATTGTAGGGGCAGCGAAGCTGTTCCGCAGCGCAGCGGAGGAATGAAGCGATAGCGCAACCCCGAAAAGTCCGACCTTTTAAAATAGAAAATGCGTTAAGAAAAATTGCGAAAACCTGGAGCAATTTTTTAGCATTTACTATTTTAAAAGGGAACGCCCTCTATTCTATTGAATCAGGAAAATATGATCACATCCGTTTGAACTACCCTAACATTGACATGGGCGAATTTTATACAGCCTAAGGATGTATAAAACTCGGTGAGCAACCGCAGGTTGCGACACATACTGGCGTTTTCAATGCTGTCTGCTGTTCTATGGAAGGTATGGATTTGCAGCTTGGTCGCCTAAAAGCAGCAATCGAAAAAGTCGGCGGAATTTTGTGTCTTACAGCTGACCACGGAAACAGTGATGATATGTACGAACACAAAAAAGACGGTTCTGTTGCAATGGGCGCAGACGGAGGGCGTTCTTTTTATATTGAAATATCTTACTGACTATTCAATCTTCAGTTCATCTTCATTTACGATGCACTGTAAAAACAAAACTTCCACTCCAGCTTTTTTTGCTTCTTTCAGGGCCTGTCCAAATTCCGGATGGGTTTCTATGTTTGGTAAAACTGTTTTTACTCCGGGAACTTGAATTACAAAAGCCAGATAGCACTTATATCCATGTTCCACTGCGGCTGCAAGTTCTTTAAGATGTTTTACGCCTCGTTCTGTTGGGGCATCTGGAAAATAACCGATGCCATTTTTTTCTAAGGTGCAGCCTTTTACTTCCATAAGAAATTTTTGATTTGGAAGTGCTCCTGACTTTTCTGAGGCGGTGGTATTTTTTTCCATATAAAAATCTACTCGGGAATTTCCGTATGTGAATTCTGGTTTTATAAAATCATAGTCTTGAAGGGCCAGCCATTCTGCAACAACTTTGTTTGGTGCCTGGCTATCCATATTTATAAGAAGGAAATTGTGGTTTTTATAAAGCGGGTGATTTTTATCAAGATTTTTGTAAACTGCAATCAAGTCAAATTTTGTCTTTCGGTTTTCATATCCGCTACGATTTCTAAAGTCTTCCAGAATTACTGTGCAGCCAGGAATCAAAAGTTCTTTACAGCGACCTGTATTTTTTACATGGACAGTTTCCAGCTTTCCTTCGATTTCTACATGGGCAATAAAACGGTTTGGTCGGTCTTTAAAAATTCCTTTAACGATTTTTTCGTAACGCATAGGGGTATTTTACAGGAAAAAAAGGGGAATGTCTTCCTCTGTCTTCAATTTAAGCGAAGTGTTTATTTTATGTGTGATAGATTTTTGTTTTTGCCTATTTGAGGTTTCTATTTCCCCTTGATGTCATCAATTAATGTCTGAATATGAGCAATTTGAGTTTCACTCAATCCTGTAGTATTTAAAGTATGATTTTCTGAAAGTCCCAGAAGAAAGTCTGTGGTTACTCCAAAATATTCAGCAATTTTAATCAGCATATCTATAGAAGGCATAATGTTTTCATTTTCCCAGTTAGAAACACTTTGCTTTGTTACGCCTAAACATTTTGCAAGTTCAACCTGATTTATCCCTTTTGCCGTTCTTAAATGACTGGAATCCAGCAGATAAAAAAAGAGCAGATCTTCTGACAAAGGTATTTGAGTTTGCAAAGGAAAATAATTATGAACTATATTTCCACACAGGCTGCTCTCCGACTGACAATCCTTTGAATTTTGAAAAGTGGTTTGTTGAATATCCGCAAGTAAAAGTCCATCTTGCTCACTGTAAAGATCCAGAACCTATTATTGAACTTTTTTCAAAATGTGAAAATCTTGTCGGTGATACAGCTTTCTGTCCGCAAGATTCATACGAAGCAATTTGTAAAGCGGGCTTTAAAGACAGAATGTTTTTCGGAACTGATTTTCCAATAAGTCATTGGTACGAACATCATGGAGAAAAAGATTTTCCAACAGATGAAAAAAGTCTTACAGAAAGTTACAAAAATACATTAAATGAATATCAGTTTGTAAATTGTTAAAAGGTTTTGTTTTGATTAATTAATATTCAGTTAATCATTTCCTTTTGAACAGCGTCCATGGACTTGCCCGACGCGAGAGCGGCGAGTTAAATAATTTCCTATCAGAGCAGGGAGCGAAAGCGACCTATGAAATGTGCTGAAATCACAGACAAGGTAATCGAAGCAATCGAAAAAGTCGGCGGAATTTTGTGTTTGACTGCCGACCACGGAAACAGTGACGATATGTACGAACACAAAAAAGACGGTTCTGTTGCAA
>JAEDFX010000109.1 GCA_016297805.1 Treponema sp.
ATTCATACAAAGAACAGATTTTCTGGTGGCACGGTGTTTATGGTGAAAAGCCTGGATCTTGGGGTGCATTTGGTGGTGAATACATTGCAGGAGTTGGTGCTAAAGTTGAATTCAACCCAATTGAAAACCTCGCACTTACTTTTGCATTCATGCCAGGAATCGATACACCATGGATTTCAACAGCAAAAGATTCAAAAATTAAGAATTATGCTGTAAAAGCTAAGTATTCAAACATTGCTGATATGCCAATTTCTGCTACAGTTGTATTCGCAGATAAAGGTGACAATAAAATTATCGGTATTGGTGCTGACTATTCAGCAAATGGATTGTATGCATTCTTGAATGCTAATATCAATCTTAACGATGATGGTTTCGCTGCAATTTCTTTTGATAACTATGAAAAATATGCAAAAGATGCTTTCACAGTACAGGCTCACTTGCCAGTATCTATCTTCAAAGATGGAGATGATATGAAAGTTGGTATGCACGCAACTGTAAAAGGTTCTTATGCTCTTGACGGATGTACACCATACTTGTTGATCTCTAACGAACCAGATGGAGATGCAGGTTGGGTATTTGATGACAACTTGAAGTTCAAGATGACATTCCAGCCAGGTGTAACATTCAACGTAGGAGCTGCTGGATTTGATATCGCTGCTCGTATCGATGTTGATGCTGCAAATGAAAAACAGCCAGTTAACTGGAAAGTTCCATGTGCAATCACAGTTGGACTCTAATCTTAGTGTAATACTTTGATAGATAAAAAAAGCTCGCCTCATTGAGACGAGCTTTTTTTCAATTTAACCTAGCTAATACTAGGAGTAAATTAGAAGTTTACTGTGAATTCAACAGGAACTGCTACAGATACATCTCCACCATTGAGAGGAGCTGTAACTTCAACACGTGTTTCCCAACCACAGATTCCAACGCTTCCACTTACACCAGGTTTGATTTTGAGGTCACCTTTTCCAAGGATATCATCATCAAGTACAATAGCGAAAATGTTACAAGCATCAAGTCTGTAATCTACACGAGCTTTAATCTTGAGAGCTGGATCAGCACCATCAAGGTCGATTGTTGGGTTTACATAACCTTTAACTGTCAATGCATCTTTTGAGAATGCAGCGAAAGCATCGATTGCTACCTGGTTAGAAGCAGCTTTTACAAATTTAGCATCTACGAAGAATGAAAGACCATCAACAAATGAACTGTTTGCAAAACCAGCACCTACTTCAAGATTATCTTTATCTTTCATTACGAACATAGCTGAGATTGTTCCAAAATCAGCTGAGTAAGCAAATTTTGCAGATGTTTTAGCAACTGTATCTTTTACGAACCAGTAGTTACCCCATCCCATATCAAGATAAGCACCAAAGAAAATTCCATTTGTATTTACTTCAACACCATAACCACCTTCAGAAGCCACAGAAGTAATTGATGACCAGTCAATTGTTTCTTTATTCAAAGCAACATCAACTGAACCAATATTTACTTTGAGCATATCCATTGGTTTGAACCAAATGTTCCAGTTTGTTGAAGTTTCACCTTCACCAGATCCCCATTCATTCATTGTTTTGAAATCAATTTTTGCACCTGCTACATCTGTAGATGTAGAAAGAGACATGTCTGGTTCCCAATTGTGTGATGCATGATTGTTCAATTTCATTGCTGAAACATCACCATCATAATTAAAGATGTTTCCTGTTAATTTTACTTTAGCTGAAACATCAGCTGCGAACATTGAAGTAGCCATTGCAGCTACTGCTAAAATTCCTACGATTTTTTTCATTTGAAAAAATCCTCCTTTTTTTTTATGGGATTCACAAGTCAACGACTTTTAATGTGATTCCCGATTTATTTAAGATTAACATGACCTAACTTAGAAGTCAAGAAAAATCTTTATGAATTTATGTTCGGCTAACTGAAAAATAACTTTAATTATTTTTTTACTATTTATTATTCCTTTTTTTATATAAATTGAACCTCACTCTTTTTTCTGATAAAATATTCCTATGGCAAATAAGAACTTTGACTATAATGTAATTCATTCAGATGAAGATATTGTTGTACTGAATAAACGTAGTGGCATTTTAATTGCAGCAGACAGATATGATCCTGATGCGCCTAGACTTGATACCCTTGCTGAAAAAGAATTTGGAAAGCTTTATGCTGTACATCGTATTGATAAAGACACTTCAGGACTTATTATATATGCCAGAAATCCTGAAGCTCAGAGAAATCTTTCTATGCAGTTTGAACGCAGAGAGGTTCTAAAAACTTACCATGCGTTGGTTTACGGCCACCCAATGTGGGAAGATTTGCATGTAGACTTAAGTCTTCAGCCTGATGGAGATGCCCGTCACCGTACAGTTGCAAGTAAAAGATATGGCAAACCTTCTGTAACTGATTTTCATCTTATTGGTACATGCGGCCCATATAGCTGGATTGAATGTCATCCTAAAACAGGCAGAACGCATCAGATTCGTGTACATCTGGCAGAAAATGGACTTAGTATTGTATGCGACCCTTTGTATAGTGGAAATCAAAAGCCTGTTCGTTTAAGTGAAATCAAAAAAAAGTGGAATGGTGATGAATATGAAGAACGACCTTTATTGAGTCGTCTTGCTTTACACGCTTACAGTATTGAATTAACTCATCCTAAAACAGGAGAAAAAGTTTTCTATACCGCCGCATACCCTAAGGATATGGATGCAACCCGCAAACAGCTGGCAAAAATTTTTGGTGTTGATCCAATTGAACAATAGTTTAAGGAATTATTTATTATGATTAAAAAATCTCTCACATTATTTTTAGGAGCTTTCATTCTTTACTGCGGGACAGTTTTTGGGCTTGCTAACAATGCTGTAAACTTTAATCTTCAACCTGAATTTGGACTTTTTCACGGTTCCATAAGCGAGTACGTTTACGAAGAAGAAATTTCAAACACAGATAATCTTGAAAGCCGTCTGGACTGGGATATGCCAGCTATTCCATACATAGGTGCTACTGCAGAAATGAATATTTTCAGAGTATTTTTTCTAGGTTTTAATACAAAATATGCTTTTCCAGGCAACAGTGGTTATATGCAGGATTATGACTGGCTGAATTCCAGTTCTGAATCACCATTTCACTGGCGCTTTGACGATCCTACTGAGCTGACAAACTATTCCAAGCATGATAATTATCTGAATGATTTCTATACAGTTTCTTTTGAGCTTGGCGGAACTATTCCAATTAAAAATAAGATTTTTATTACTCCTGTTGTTTCTTACGAATATAATTACATTATGTTCACTGGTTCTGACGGTTACTGTATCTATAAATATTATGATTTTAATGAAATAACTTTTGATGGGGATGTTATTTCTTACGGACAGGAAACAAATATTCTGAAATTCGGGGTTAAATCAAAAATAAATCCTGTAAGATTCTTGAGTATTGGTGCTGATTTCTACTTTAGCCCTATGCTTTCTTACGTATATTCTCTGGACAAACACTTTATTGGGAAAAAAGCCTTCCTTGACAAAATGAATTACGCTTCTGTTTTACAAGGAAAGCTTTCTATAACATACAACTTCAGAAGATTCCACAAGTTAGGTCTTGTCTGTGGCTTTGAATATATGCCTATAGTTAAAGGTGCTGATTATACAAAAAAACTGGATGAAAACAACGAACCTTCTAAGAAAGTAAGTTGGGGACAACCTACAGCAGCCCTTGGCGGAACCTCTCATTACAGATGGAACTGGGGTTTAATCTACTCCTTCAACTTTTAGTCACTCTTCTTTATGCGGATGCTGGTAATACGTCGCTGTTCAACCTCTTCTACTGTAAAAAGATTCTTTTCTTTTATACATACGGTACCAGCATTTGGCAAATAACCAAACTGTTCTAAAAGCCATCCACCTACTGTGTTCATATCTTCAGATTCAAGCTGTAATCCTAAAATTTCGTTTACATCATCAATTTTCATATCACCAGGAACAATAAAGGTATTTAGTGAAATCAATTTAACTTTATCTTCTGGAGCTTTATCATCATAGGTATTTTCATCGCTCATATGACCAAATACCAGTTTCATTATATCTTCAACTGTAATAATTCCGTCTGTCTGTCCCTGTTCATCCAAGACTACTGCAAATTTCTGTTTCATACTTCTAAACTTTTGCAGAGCTTCAAATACAGTCAAGGTTCCTGGAATATAATCAACTTCTGACATTTGTCTTCCAGCATAACCTGGACCTCTATCAATATCGTCAGAACCATAAAGCAGTTGCTTATAGTATAAAATTCCAACAACATTTTCTGGAGTTGGATCATAGACTGTAATTGTTGAAAATCCTGATTCTTCAAATTCTTTGGACACTTCTTCGTAAGTTGCATCCTTGCTTATCATACTTACAACAGAACGATGCTTCATAACATCATCTACTAAAAGATCATTGAATTTAATAATTCTGTTCAAAAGATAACTTTCATCCTTTTCGATGGTACCTTCATTGGAGCCTACATCTATAAGGGTTTTTAGTTCTTCATCCGTAATTATTGCAGTTTTAGGCTTCATAATTTTTTCTACAATAAAAACTGCAAAATGGGAAAGACGTTCAAAAAGCCATACAATTGGGAAGAATATCTTTTCCAGAATATAAAGAACTATGGAAGAATTACAGGTAAATGTTTCTGGATTAAGTCCGGCAGCTGTTTTAGGAACAATCTGTGCGAATGTTGTAACAAAAAATGCTGTTATAAACGGAGCTATTGTAGAACCCTTTGGACCTAACAGATGGATAGCAAAAGCAGTAGCAATTGCAGATACCAGAGAGTTCAAAAAATTTGTGCCAATTAGAACTGTAGTAAGCAATCGGTCCATATTATTCTTTAATTTTTGTACTACTTTTGCATGTTTTCTTCCCTTATTCACCATGCTTCTTAGCGTTAATTTTGGCAAAGATAAATATGCTGTTTCAGAGGAAGTAAAAAATCCTACACAGAGAATAAGTACTAAAAGTTCTAAAATAGTAATGATGTTATTCATTTTCAGCTCCTTTCATAGGGGCGTTATTCAAGCCTGAATCATGAATATTTTTTGAATTTTGATTGATAATCTGCATTCTTTCAATTCTATGAGCCTGTATTTTCTTTACTATAAATGTCCAATCTTCGAATTCTACTTTATCTCCAACTTGAGGCATTCTATCAATCTGTTCTGTGAACCATCCTCCGATTGTTTCATTTATATTAGAATCCAGGGTTACATGAAGCTGTTCTTTTAAATCCCTTATTAAAGTAACTCCGTTTATTTCAAAATCCTTTTTATTTTCGACTAAATCAAGATCAAAAATTTTTCCTCGCAAAGTATTATCACCAGGAAGAGCGAAAATTTGTTTTGCAATATCTCGTTCAGTAATTACACCATCTGTTCCCGAATATTCATCAACGATAATTGCCATAGCATGATGATTTTCAAACAAAAGCCTTCTGACTGCTGTTATTTTAGTAGTCCCGAGAATAAACAAAGGAGGTCGCATTACCTTCTTTACATCAAATTCTGTCTGCTTTTCTTTGTATGGCAGCATATCTTTTAAATATAAAATTCCAGTTATATCATCTATTGATTTTCTATAAACCGGGAACCGGGTATAATTGAGACGTTCAGAAAGTTCAACAACTTCTCTAAAAGTAAGTGTTTCTGGAATTGCGGAAATTCTTGTTCTTGGAACCATTATTTCCTGAGCTTCCAGGTCTGTAAATTTGAAAACCTGGTTCATCATTCTGTTTTCATTTTTGTTAATGACACCAACTTCTGAACTCATTTCAAAGAAGGTTTTTATTTCTTCTTCTGTATAAGATTGCTTCTTTGCTTTTGTATGAATTCCAAAAAGACGTAAAACACATCTGGCTATAAAAGTCACAATAGTGACCAGAGGAGTCATAACTGTTACAACAATCTTTACAAAACCAGACAAAGCATAGGCTATCTTATCCGGACATCTGGTTGAAATTGTTTTTGGGGTAATTTCTCCAAATATAAGCAAAAGGATTGTGGCTACTAAAGTAGCTATTCCGACTCCCTTCTCGCCAAACATTTCCAAGGCAATGGAAGTCATAATAGAAGAAATAAAGATATTAACAAGATCGTTTGAAACAAGAAGGGAATTTATAAGCTTTTCCTTCTTGTCCAGCAATTTTCCGGCTCGGATTGCTCTTTTATCTTTATTCTTTCTTAGAATTCGAAGCCGTAATTTATTCATCCCCAAAAAAGAACTTTCGGAGATTGAAAACAACATAGACAGTATTATTAATACTACTAATAAAATAATTAAAAAAACCGAGGGGTAATCGTCCATTCTATTCCTCAGTAGCATTCATAGCAGCAATTGAACTCATTATATACTGAGCAACTGCTTGAATTGAAGCTACATCATCACTTTCTGGAGCCGCTTCTATAGACTTCTGAAGATATTCAAGAATTGATTTATAATCAGAAGAGCCTGACATGGCAAGAATATATGCTCCCATATAATAGGCCTGTTGTTTATGCTCAGGTAACAAAGATGGTTCATCACAAAGCTTTATATACACCTGTGCTGCACCTTCTGCATTTCCTTTCATAAAAAATTCAGAACCTTCTACATCTGCATTAGCAAGCAGATACTTACTCAATAATCCAGATTCATTATTTTTGTCCAATTTAATTACAGTTTTTATTAAATCTGAAAACAAGAATCTGTATGTCATATCTGTCGATTCATACAATGCATCAATAGCAGAAATCTTTTCCAGATTTGAACCTTTTTTTACTGCTTCAAACATAGCATGTTTTTCTTGAATATTTAAAGACTGATTCTCAAGTAAAGCTTTAAATTCTTCATAATTTTGAGTTCCATCTTCATATTCTAATTCACAGATATAATATTTATCTTTTGAAAGAACATAAAAAGCTGGTGTTGACTGTACATTCAACAATGAAGCAAACTGAGAATTTCTCTGCATAATATCAGCATAATCAGCTGATTTTTTCTGTTCTTTTTTTGAAGCAGTTTCTTTTACAACAGTTTTTTCATAGGAACTTTGTGAAAAATCCATATGAACTACCGCATAACTGGAAAGAATATCTTTTTTGAATGAATCAGATTTTAAAATATTCTCAATTACAGCAGAACTGTACATATCATCATCTGCCATTGTAATAGCAACAAGAATATCTTTATTTTTTTTATTTGCCAGAGCTGCTGCAGTATCAATTTCCTGAAAAAAGCCATTTTCATCTGTTTTGTTGTTTCCACAACTGATAAATATTGA
>JAEDFX010000021.1 GCA_016297805.1 Treponema sp.
AAAGAGCGTGCAATACTTCGAAAGAAACTACACCGAACTGACAGATTGTAGCTTCAGCACCACCAGTCAAACATGTATCAAGACGTCCTGAACGAACCATGTCGAATGCAACACCAAGAGCATCTGTACCAGAAGAACAAGCTGTAGCAATTGACTGAACTGGACCATGGAGACCAAAGTTAATAGCGATGTTTCCACCTACTTCATTTGGAATAAGTTCAGGAATAGCCATTGGGTTAGTTTTTACAAATCCCATTTTCTGCATACCAAGAACTGAAGATTCTGTTACTTCAAGACCACCAATACCAACACCAAGGATGATACCTGTTTCATCAAGAACTTCAGCATTTCCCATAAGACCAGCATCATCAAGACACTGTTTTGCAGCAGCTACACCAAACTGTGTAAAGCGAGCCATTTTACGAGCATCTTTTGAATCCATATACAAAGATGGGTCAAAGTTTTTTACTTCCGCAGCATAGTGAACTTTGTTGATAGATGCATCAAACTGTGTGATTGGTGCAATACCAGATTTTGCAGCTTTAATTCCAGCCCAAAATTCATCAACACTATTTCCAAGAGGAGTGATAGCTCCCAATCCAGTAATTACAACACGTCTTTTTTCCATTTTTATCTCCAAATTATATAATAAACAGTTTCAGCCACAGATAGGTCACAGATTTTTATCCGTGTCCTATCTGAGTCCCATCTGTGGCTAATTATTAACAGCCCATTCCGCCATCTACACCTAATACTTGTCCTGTAACATAGGCACCCATGTCACTACCCAAGAACAAACATGCATTTGCAATGTCTTCAGGTTTTCCGCCCCGTTTAAGTGGAACTGAATCAATCATTGATTTCTTCAAATCTTCCTTAAGAACAGCAGTCATATCTGTTTCAATGAATCCTGGTGCAATACAGTTTACGCGGATACCACGACTTCCAACTTCTTTTGCCAGTGATTTACTGTAAGCAATCAAACCACCTTTAGATGCTGCGTAGTTAACCTGTCCGCCCTGTCCGTGAACACCAACGATAGAACTCATATTAATGATAGAGCCACCGCGTTTTGCCTTAAGCATTGCGTTTGAAACAATCTGTGAAATTACGAATGTACCAGTTAAGTTTACATTCAAAACATCCTGCCAGTCTTCCATCTTCATACGGAAAGAGAGACCGTCACGAGTAATACCTGCGTTGTTTACCAAAATATCAAATGAACCTGCTTCTGTAACTGCAGCTGTAATAACTTCTGTAAGAGCAGCAGCATCACCAACGTTAGCACAGATTTCGTGGAACTTAGTTCCTTTAGATGCAGCCAAAGCTTCCAAATCAGCCTTAGCAGCACTTGGTTTAGAACAAAGACCCCAAACTTCAGCACCTTCATTCAAATATGCTTCAACAATAGCACGACCGATACCGCGGCTTGAACCAGTTACTAATGCTTTTTTGTTTTCTAATAAAGCCATTCTATTTCCCCTACTTAATTATGCATTCAAAGCTGCAATTGAGTCAGCCGAGTTTACAGAAGCACATTTTCTTTCTTCTGCATATGGAGTTTTTGCCCAAAGACCAGCCAAAACTGTACCAACACCTGGTTCAATCAATTCCCATTCGTTGTCTTTATCTTCTGCAATCAATTTAGCAAGAACATCTTCTTCACTTGTCCAGCGAACTGGGTTTGTAAGGTGAAGAACAGCATTTTTTTTGATTTCAGCACCGTCTGTTGCCTGTGCACCAGTTACGTTGCTGAACAATACTTTTGAAGGATTGTTGAATGTTACATCAGCAATTGCCTTTTCAAATCCGTCTGCAGCTTCCTGCATAAGTGGAGAATGGAAAGGACCTGCAACTGCAAGACGAATTGCACGGCGAGCGCCAGCTTCTTTTGCTTTAGCTTCAACTTCTGTAAGAGCTGCAGCTGTACCAGAAACTACAGTCTGAACAGAAGAGTTCAAGTTAGCGGCATAAGCATCTTTAATTCCGTTACAAAGCTCTGTAACTTTCTCTGGTGGAAGACCAAGAACTGCTGTCATACCAGGTGCATTACCTGCATTTGCAGCAGCAATATTTTCACAAGTTGCCTGCATAATCAAACCACGCTGGCGAACTACTTTAATTACATCTTCAAAACTCAAAACACCTGCAGCATAAAGTGCTGGGAATTCTCCAAGGCTAAATCCCATTGCAGCAGAAGGTTCAATACCTTTTGTTTTAAGAACAGCCATTACTGCCAATGAAGCAGTTGTAATTGCAAGCTGGCTGTTATCGCTGCGGCTCAATTCAGCAGCTTCACTTTCCCAAAGAAGTTTAGGCATATCTACGCCAGTAATCTTTGTTACATCATCAACAACTTTGCGTGCTTCTGGATAAGCATCACAAATATCCTTAATCATACCAGGAACCTGAGCACCCTGACCTGGAAATAAAAATGCATATTTTTTCATACCGACCTCTTTGTCTAAAATTATATTTACATATTGAGAATGACATTATTCACACTTTTTGTCAATATGAAAAAATTAAAGATAGCTACAGTGTAACACTGATGTCAGTCACTAGTGTATCATTGCAACAATGATACACTAGTGACTGACATCAGTGTTACATTTGTAAATCATACAAAATAAAACTGTTTTCCTTATACTTATCCTAGTGTTATAATATTTAAATCAAATCTTAAATTTTTAAAGGATGGTTTCAAAATGGTCGGGACATTTTGGTCTTTGGTGCCTGCAATTGTTGCTATTGTTTTGGCACTTTGTACAAAAGAAGTTTACTCTTCTCTCTTCACCGGTATTTTAATTGGAGGTTTATTCTATGCTATTGATGCAGCCTCTGGTTTTGGTGGATTTATTACCCATGTTTTCAATGATGGTTTAGTTTCTTCAATTGCAGATTCTTACAACATTGGTATCTTAATTTTCATGGTAATTCTTGGAACAATGGTTGCTTTAATGAATAAAGCAGGTGGATCTGCAGCATTTGGTAACTGGGCAAAAAAACACATTAAATCTAAGGTTGGTGCTCAGTGTGCTACAGTTTTACTTGGTATCTTGATTTTCATTGATGATTATTTCAACTGTCTTACTGTAGGTTCGGTTATGAAGCCTGTTACAGATAAATACGGCGTTTCAAAAGAAAAGCTTGCTTATCTTATTGACTCAACAGCAGCTCCAATCTGTATCATTGCACCTGTTTCTTCATGGGCCGCAGCAGTTGCAAGCTTTGTTACAGAAGGCGAAAACGGTATTTCTCTTTTCTGTCACGCAATTCCATTTAACTTCTATGCAATTCTCACTATTGTAATGATGCTTTCTATGATTTTCATGCGCTTTGAATACGGTACAATGTCTAAATATGAGAAAGCCATTCAGATTATGAACGATACAGCTGATGAAGTTGCAACTACAAATACAAAGGGAAAGGTTATGGATCTTTTAGTTCCTGTTATTATCCTTATCGTTCTTTGTGTAATCGGTATGATTTACTCTGGTGGATTCTTTACAGCAATGGTTGAAGGCGAAGAAGGCATGGTTGCAAATGATACTTACCTTAATTTTATCGAAGCTTTCGCTAACTCAGATGCTTCTGTAGGTCTTGTTATTGGTTCAACTGGTGCCATGATTCTTACTGTTGCTTTCTATGTAATCAGAAAAATTTTAAGTTTCACAGAATCTATGTCATGCTTAGTTGACGGCTTCAAAGCAATGGTTCCAGCTATTTTGATTTTGTGTCTTGCATGGACTCTTAAAACTATGACAGACAGTCTTGGTGCTAAAGATTACGTTGCAGGCTTAGTAGAAGGTTCTGCTGCAGGCTTAAAGATGTTCCTCCCAGCTATTATCTTTGTAATTGCTTGTTTCTTAGCATTTGCTACAGGTACATCTTGGGGTACATTCGGTATTTTGATTCCAATCTGTATTGCAGCATTTCCAACAGGTGCAATTCGAATCGTATCAATTTCAGCTTGTATGGCTGGTGCTGTTTGTGGTGACCACTGTTCTCCAATTTCAGATACTACAATTATGGCTTCTGCCGGCGCTCAGTGCAATCACGTAAATCACGTATCTACACAGCTTCCATACGCAATTTCTGTAGCAGTCATTTCATTCCTTACATATCTTGTTGCAGGTTTGACTTTGAACTTAGGATTAGCTGCCAGCGGAATTATTTCATGGATTTTTGGATTAGCAGCAATGTGCGGATTCCTCATCTTCATGAAAAAGCATTCGTCAAAATAAATAATTATCACACGGATTTGTGATTTACATAGTAATCTGCAAATACGTGTGATTACTTTTTCTACTCTAAAATGGCACCTCTATCGGCAGATGAAACAAGTTTTGCATATCTGGCAAGATAACCTGTTTTTACTTTTGGTTCTGGAGCAGTCCATTTAGCTTTGCGGGCAGCCAGTTCTTCATCACTTACCTTCAAAGTAATCTTATAGTTGTTGATATCCAGTTCAATCATATCACCTTCTTCAACAAGAGCAATAGGACCACCAACAGCAGCTTCTGGAGAACAGTGTCCAAGAGAAGCACCACGAGTAGCACCAGAGAAACGTCCGTCTGTAATCAAGGCAACTTCTTTATCCAAGCCCTGACCAGCCAAAGCAGCAGTTACAGCAAGCATTTCACGCATACCAGGACCACCCTTTGGACCTTCATAACGAATTACAACAACATCACCAGACTTAATCTGAGCCTTCTGAACAGCTTCCATAGCCTCTGATTCATCATTAAATACGCGAGCAGGACCTGTATGATGCATTAATTCTTTTGCACAAGCAGAGCGTTTTACAACAGTTCCGTTTGGAGCAAGATTTCCAAACAAAATAGCAATACCACCGTTATCACTGAAAGGATTTTCAATTGGACGGAGAATTTCTGGATTGCGGTTACGAACACCTTTAATATTTTCTGCAATAGTTTTACCAGTTGCAGTAATAAGATTTGTATTAATAAGGTTTTTCTTTGCAAGTTCAGCAAGAACAGCCTGAACACCACCAGCATCATCAAGCTCGCACATGAATGTGTGACCAGCAGGTGCCAAATGACAAAGGTTTGGTGTTCTGTTAGAAATTTCGTTAACTTCGTGCAAGTCAATTTCGATTCCTGCTTCGTGAGCAATAGCTGGTAAGTGAAGCATTGTGTTAGAAGAACATCCAAGAGCCATATCAGCTGCAAGACCGTTGCGAAAGTTTTCTGCGGTCATCATTTGACGAGCAGTAATACCCTTTTTGTACAAATTCATAACAGCCATACCAGCGTGTTTTGCCAAAGCAATACGTTCACCAGTTACAGCAGGAATTGTTCCGTTTCCTGGAAGACCAAGACCAAGAACTTCTGTCAAACAGTTCATTGAGTTTGCTGTAAACATACCAGAACAAGCCCCGCAACCAGGACAAGCACGATGCTCCATTTCTTTCAACTGTTCTTCTGTAATCTTGCCAACTGCAAGACCACCAACAGCTTCAAACATATCAGTCAAAGAAAGATTTTTTCCAGAATAAGGATTTGATGGATCATTGCCAGCCAAATGACCTGGCATCATTGGACCACCAGAAACAAAAACAGTTGGCAAATCAAGGCGAGCTGCAGCCATCAACATACCAGGAACAATTTTGTCACAGTTTGGAATCATAACCAAAGCATCAAACTGATGTGCCTTAGCCACACATTCAACTGAGTCTGCAATAAGTTCACGAGTAACAAGGGAATATTTCATTCCTTCATGTCCCATAGCAATACCATCACAAACCCCAATTGCAGGGAATTCAACAGGTGTACCGCCAGCCATTCTAACGCCAGCTTTAACAGCTTCTGCAATTCGGTCCAATTCAATGTGACCTGGAATCAACTCGTTTTTAGCACAGATAATTCCTACCATTGGCTGAGCCAATTCTTCATCTGTGTAACCTGATGCGTAATACAAAGAGCGATGTGGTGCGCGTGCTGTACCTTTTTTTGCATTATCACTTTTCATTTTTTGCCTCTTTATTCTTTATTTATTAAATTATGCTTCGTAATTATCTTTGATTACAAGTTTAATCAAAGTATCTGTTTTTATAGAAATACGCTTTCTCTGTTCATTCAATTCATTACGGTCAAGGCTGATTCTTGATTCTTCACAAATAGTTTTACAGTAATCAGAAAGCTGTGATGGTGATGCTGCCTCACAAGCAAGAACTACATTCTTCATTCCAATATAGTGATGATAGAACTGCATAAATTCTTCATTATCTAAAGGAAGTTCATTCAAAAGAACTACATGACGGAAATCATGTATTCTTGCAAATGTATTACAACATGAAATAAGTTTTTTACTGAAAGCAGGATTTCCGTTTTCATCTGTAACTGTTTTCTCTGCAATTACAAACAAATCAGGATCTTCTGGAACTTCTCCAGCTGGACTGTAAGTAATAACCTTACTGAATTTTACAGAATCAACAAGAATAGACGCCTTAGAATCCAAAGCATTTACATCTACAGGTGCGGCATTAGTTGAAGCAGCTTCTTCTGCTTCATGCTTTTCAAACAATCTTGCAAGTTCATCATTAGAAACTGCAATATCATTGCTTGTTTTATTCTGTGTAGAATCTGCCATTACAGACATTGTTTCTGTAAGTATTGCTGATTCAGTATCACTGATACCAACATCTTCAGTCACTGCATTGCGTTCTTTTTCTGCTCCCATAATATCAGCGAGCATTGAGTCAATATTATTATCTTCCATAGTATTTTCCCCCTTATTATCCTCTGTTTTATTACTCACAATATTTTCACTTTTATTTTCACTGAGTTCTGAAACTTCTCCAAAACTGTTAAGCTCCTCATCTGCAGCTCCAATTTCCGAACTAAAGAAGGTATCATCATCTTCCAGTTCTTCATCTTCAGAAGCTTCAATAGGCTCGTCATCAACGTTGTCTTTAAAGAATCCGTACCCACTATTCTGAGCAGTACAAACTCTTACCATCAACATATCACCTTCATCTGTTCGCATATAAAGACAACCGTCCTTATCGCTTACATAAAATAAATCACTTTCGCCATTAATACGAATACTATGTAAAGCAGTACAGCCTTGAAAAGCAGTAGCAGAAATTTTCTGAATACCAGCAGGAAACATTACACTTTCAAGTGCAGTACAATCTGCTACAGCTTCAGGACCAACTGTAGTAACACTGTTTGGAATAATAAGCGAACGAATAGATGTACAGCCTGAAATTACATTCTGTGGCAGAACCTTTATTCCAGCTCTAAAAGGAATTTCCAATAAAGATGTACAATCCTTAAAAAGACCTTCTGGAAATTCTGTAAGATTATCAGGCATATTTACCTTTGTAAGTGCAGAACAGCCTGAAAAAAGGTATGGAGGAAGTTCTGTGATTGAAGCAGGCAGCTTAACCTTTTCCAAAGCTTTTGAATTTTCAAAAAGACAATTACCCAAACGCTTTACAGAATCTGGTATTGAAATCGATTCGTAAGGACAATCAGAGAATACTTCATCGTCAATTGCATGTGCTCCATATGGAATGCGTCCTGAAAATTCTGTAGAAGTATCATCTACACCAATAACAGTATACATATCCGGAGAATAAAGCAGTCCGTTTTTTTTGATATATTCGCCCATATTTTCCTTTTAAATAAAAAATCTAGATAAGTACAATTTTATCATAGGAATTGCAATTTGTCATTTGAATATAATCATGTTATTTTATAATTATGCTAAAGATTTACAACAATGATGAACTGATTTTTTCCAGCGAAAGCAAGTGGCTTCACCCTCTTTTTGAATTTGAAGAATTTTTAAAAACTTATACAGGTCCAAGAGATAGTCTTCGTTCTCACGACAGTGCAATTGGAAAAGCAGCAGCAGTCCTTACATTACGTTTGGGTATTAAAAATATTCATGCGGATTTATTAAGTTCTCTTGGTCTTGAATATATAAATTCCACATTAGGAACTGGACATATTACCTATGATAAGCTTATTGACCGACTTATGTGCCAGACAGAAAATCAGCTTGAAAAATTGAAAGATGCTGATGAAATGTATTACCTTTTAAGAAAACGAGCACGTCTTGTTCTTGGAGTTCCTGTCAAGGTTGAAAATCTTTGTTACAAATATGGAAAAATCAAAAATCTGAATTTTGAAGTTGCTGCCGGTGGAAGACTTATGATTCAAGGAGAAAATGGAGCAGGAAAAACTACTATCCTTCGATTGCTTTCAGGTATCTACAAAGCTGACTCAGGTGTCATTTATATAGAAGAAAAACCTCTTTCTGAACTGCCCAAATTTACAATTGGCTATATTCCTCAATTAACTGAGGCTGTTGAGCAGGATATGTTTGATTTGAATGTACGGGAAGTTGTGGGACTTGGTGTACATGGAAGCAAAAACAAAGTCTCTGAAATAGATGAAGCAATGAAAAGGACAGGATGCTTTCATTTAGCTGACAAGAGTTTTTCTGTGCTAAGCGGAGGTGAAAAACAGAAGGTATCACTGGCAAGATGTCTGGCACAAAAGGCAAAGCTTCTTTTACTTGATGAACCAACTGCCAATATGGATAATGAAAATCGTCAGATGGTTATTGATATTCTTCATTCCCTCTCTATTTCTGAAATTCCAACATTAATTATGGTAACTCATGATTCAGAACTAAAAAATCTTACTGGCTGGGAGAAAATCACCATTGGATAAACTTAGTATTTTATTTTCACTTCCACCAATTTTTAAAGGATTTATTGCAATGGTTATATCCGGTGCTATATTTCCTATCTGTGGAGTTATGGTTCTTAGATTAAACCTTGTTCCTATACGATATATGCTGATGCACGGAGTAATTCTGGGAGGTGCTATAGCACTAGCCATGAACCTTCCACTTATGCCTGTAACCATTGGGGTAAATCTGATTCTTATCCTTGTTCTTCTAGGCATTTCAAACAACAACAATAAAAGCAGCCGAAATTTCAGTGGCGGAAGTGCAGCCACAATGGTTTTAAGTATGGCTCTTGCCTCCTTGATTATGCACGTAAAAGATGTGCCTGCAAAAGACACTCTTGATTTGCTTTGGGGAAGTCCTTTTGCTTTAAGCTATATTGATTTGCTGATTCTCTGTTCAGTTTCATTAGTTTTATGTCTGTATGTAATTATAAACTATCATAATATTCAGAATATTTTTTTCAGCCCCGAAATTTCTAAAACTATGGGAATAAACGTGCAGCTTCATTACAGCACAATGGTAATTCTTGTTGCCATAACAGTTGCCATTGCAATGAAGCTTCTGGGTGCTTTTCTAATTGATGCACTTCTTATTTTACCGGTAATCTGCGCTTCTACAATTTTACAAAAATTGAAGAAAAATGGCCTGCAAAAACTTTTTATTACAAGTATGATTATGGGATGTATTCTGTCCTCTATAGGATATATTTTTGCAGTTATGGTAGATTTACCGCCAACTGGTTCAATTGCATTACTGGCAGGCCTGTGCTATGCCATAAGTAAAATCATAAATTTTAAAGGAAAAGAAAAATGAAAAAACTCTCTGTTCTACTTTTGGTTACAGCCTTTTTTACTGTAACTCTTTCTGCTAAACCCAAAGATAAATCTAAAAAGAAGAATTCTTCTGCTGTTGTAACAGTTGCTTCTACATCATGGTCTGCAGCATTTGCTGATATTGCTGGTATTGATGAAGTAAAAGCTATAGCTCCTACAAACCTTCGTCACCCACCTGAGTATGAAATCACAACCAGTGATGTGGTTACAATCAACTCTGCAGATTTCTTTATCTATGCAGGTTTCGAACGCATGATGAAAACTCTTGGCGAAAAACTTGCAAATGAAAATACACAAATGATTAAAATTGCACTGGACAACTCTCTTGCAACCGTAAAGACTTCTACAGAAGCAATTGCAAAAGCAGCTGGAACCGAAAAGGAACAGGCTAAGCGTTTTGCAGAATATGAAACAGTTATTTTAGATGCCCGTGCAGACTGTGAAAAAGCAAATCTAACTGAACTTAAGGTTTTCTGTAATAAAAATCAGACTTATTTAGCAAAAGAATTGGGATTGAATATTGCAGGAATATTTGGTCCAGGTCCACTTACATCAGAACAGCTGCTGGAAGCAAAAAAACAGGGTTACGACCTTATCATTGATAACGTACATAACCCTGTGGGAAAACCTGTGCTGGAAGTTGTACCAGATGCTAAATACATTGAATGGCGCAATTTTCCAGAAACAGTAGAAAGAAATGCCCTGATAAAAGTAATCAAGGCAAATATTTCAAAATTATTTGATTAATCTAATTAGATTTTTGCAACAACAAGGTCGCCCATCTCTTTAGTTCCAACTAATTTGCCAGCGGCCTTAACTGCAGCTACATCACCAGCAATATCACCAGTTCTCCAGCCTTCGTTCAATACTGCATTTACTGCATCTTCAATTGCCTTAGCTTCAGTTTCAAGCTTGAAGTCATAGCGCAAAAGCATTGCAGCAGAAAGAATTGTTGCCAATGGGTTTGCCAAGTTCTTTCCTGCAATATCAGGAGCTGAACCATGAATTGGTTCGTAAAGACCAGGACCTGTACCATCGCCCAAAGAAGCAGAAGCCAACATACCAATTGAACCAGTTACCTGTGAAGCTTCATCAGAAAGAATATCACCGAACATATTAGATGTTGCAATAACGTCAAACTGTTTTGGATTACGTACCATCTGCATAGCAGCGTTATCAATGTAAAGATAATTCAATTCTACATCTGGATATTCAGGTTTTACAGTTTCAGCAACCTTTCTCCACAAGCGTGAAGAGTTCAAAATATTTGCTTTATCAACAACAGTCAAAACCTTGCGGCGACCTTTTGCTGCTTCAAAGCCAAGGCGAACAATACGTTCAATTTCTGGCCAAGTATATTTTTCTGTATCCCAAGCCATCTGACCGTCTTCGCTAGTTCCTCTATCACCAAAATAGATACCACCAGTCAATTCACGAACAATTAAAATATCCAAACCGTCACCAACGATTTCATCCTTCAAAGGACAAGCAGCCTTCAACTGTGGGAACATAAGAGCTGGACGAAGGTTAGCGTAAACTTTCATTCCACCACGAAGACCAAGCAAAGCTTTTTCTGGACGGATAGAAGGATCAACATCATCCCATTTTGGTCCACCAACAGCACCAAGAAGAACTGAATCAGCATTCAAACAAATATCAAGCTGATCCTTTGGAAGTGGATTACCAAACTGGTCGATAGCCTTACCACCAGCAATTACATCCTTATATTCAAAAGAATGACCGTATTTTTTACCAACAGCGTTGAGAACTTTTACTGCTTCTGCAACTACATCTGGACCGATTCCATCACCAGGAATCAAAGCGATTGTTTTATTCATTTATAATCTCCTATTTATTATTCACTATTACTATTTAAAACTTCTTATATCTCTTTTCGATATCACGAAGAAGTTTATATTCAAAAGAATCTACAAGAGCAATCCAGGAAGCTTCAATCAAGTCAGGGCTAACACCAACTGTAGTCCAGTTTGCTTCACCGTCAGTACTTTCAATAATTACACGAACCTTGGAAGCAGTTGCAGATTTACCATCAAGAACACGAACCTTATAGTCCACAAGGCGAATCTTTGAAACAGCAGGATAGAAATGAACCAGAGCCTTACGAAGAGCAATATCCAACGCATTTACAGGACCATCACCTTCACCAGCAGTAATTTCAATCTGACCGTCAACCTCAACCTTTGTCTGAGCACAACAGCAAACACCTTCTTCCGGACGAGGATTTGAACCGTTTGTCTGATAATAATGAAGAGTAAAGAATGGCTGATACTGACCAATCATTTTTCTAACCATCAATTCAAAGCTGCCGTCAGCACCTTCAAACTGATATCCCTGGAATTCCAGTTCCTTCATTCTATCAATAATTTCCTTAACAACAGGATCATCTTTCTTAATAGAAGGCGCAAATTTCTGAATCTTTTCCATGATTGTTGAACGACCAGCAACTTCACTCATCAAGAATACGCGGGCATTTCCAACAGCATCTGGAGAAATATGTTCGTATGCAGAAGGATTCTTAAGAACTGCATCAATGTGCATACCAGCTTTGTGAGCAAATGCAGAACCTCCAACATAAGGAAGCTGAGAGCCAAGACTGATGTTTGTAATTTCACTAACCCGTTTACAGATAGATGTAAGATTAGAAATATTTTCCTGAGGAATACATTCATATCCCATTTTCAACTGAAGATTAGGAATGATTGTAGAAAGATTTGCATTACCAGTGCGTTCACCAAAGCCAAGCAAAACGCCCTGTACGTGAACTGCACCTTCTGAAACTGCAACAATAGAGTTGGCAACAGCAAGACCTGAATCATTATGAGTATGAATACCAATCTTAGCCTTGTTCCCAAAAGTCTTTACAACATCTGCAACAGCCTTACGCAAATCATCAATCATAAAGCCGCCTTTAGTTTCGCAAAGACAAAGAACCTCTGCTCCACCATCTACAGCTGCCTGCAAAGTTTTGAATGCATAATCACGATCTTCTGTATATGCAGTAAAGAAATGTTCTGCATCATAAAAAACAGTGCGTCCGTTTTCTTTCAGATAAGCTACTGTTTCTCTAATCATATTAAGATTTTCTTCAAGAGTAGTTTTGATAATATCAGTTACCTGGAATGTCCATGATTTACCAAAAATAACACAGTAGTCAGTTCCAGCTGCTAAAAGACTCTGAAGATTAGAATCCTCTGAACACTTAATATCCTTACGGCGTGTTGAACCAAAAGCACAGATTTTTGCAGTCTTAAACTGAACCTTTTTAAGCTCCTGGAAAAATTCCATATCCTTAGGATTACTGCCTGGATTGCCAGCTTCAATATACTGAACACCAAGTTCATCCAATGCCTGACAAATATGAATCTTATCCTGAACAGAATAGCTTATACCTTCGCCCTGAGCGCCATCTCGTAAAGTTGAATCAAGAATTTCAATTTTTTTCATACCTTACTATTATAGTAAGAAACGAATTTTTATTCAATAATTTAATAATACTTAAAATATTTATTATTTTTAAATATCTTCACCTGGCACGTTAGAGAAAAAAATTTATTTTTTTTATTTTTTTCTGTAACCTATTTCTATCTTAGTGGTTGTATATATGTAAACAGCTTAAGCAGGGCAAAACAATTTATTTAATAAAAGATCCTCCTTATTATTATTTGCAAAGACCACCGTTTTCCTCCTTTTCGGTGGTCTTTCTTTTTTAAACTATAGGATTATTTGTATAAATAGTAGAAATTTGGTAAAATAAACTATTATGGTAATATCATCAATTGACTTAAAAAACGGACATGTCGTTCAGCTTAAGAACGGCAAGGAACTGGTTCTTCAGAGAGATGATGCAGATGCATTAATCAGCCAGTTTGACATGTATGGCGAAGTTGCAGTTATTGACTTGGATGCAGCTTTGGGAAATGTTGATTCTAAAGGAAACACTGTAAACACTCCTTTGCTCAAATCATTACTCCATCATGGAAACGTTCGTACAGGTGGTGGCATTCGTTCTGTAAAAAGAGCCCGGGAATTAATCAGTCTTGGAGCTGAAAAAGTAATCATTGGTTCATCAGCATGGAAGTCAAATCCTCAGCCAGGTGAATCAGTTTTAAATGAAGATTTTCTAAATGAACTTGCAGCAGCAATCGGTAAAGACAGAATCATTATTTCTGTTGATGCTATAAACGGTAAAATTGCAGTAAAAGGCTGGACAGAAACTGTAGATATTCCTTTGATTGAAGGTGCTAAACAAGCCGAAAAATTCTGCTCAGAGCTTCTTTTCACTTGTGTAGAAAAAGAAGGCTGTATGCAGGGAACAAATATGGATTATGTACGTCAGCTTCGTAGTGCAGTAAAATGCCGTGTTGTTGCAGCAGGCGGTATCTCATCCATTGAAGAAATCAAGGAGCTTGAAAAATTACATTGTGATGTTCAGTTAGGCATGGCTTTGTACACAAATAAAGTAAATCTTACAGATGCATTTGTTGCATGTATGGATTTTGAAAAATCACCTTTAATACCTGTTATTGCTCAGAGCGTAAATGGTGAAGTTTTGATGCAGGGATTTGCTAATGAAGAAGCTGTGCGTAAGACTTTTGACTGTGGTAAACTGACTTTCTGGAGTCGTTCTCGTAACGAACTTTGGACTAAAGGAGAAACCAGCGGAAACTTCCTGCAGGTAGTAAAACTTCGTGCAGATTGTGACCGAGATTCTATTCTTGCCACAGTTCTTCCAACAGGCCCTGCTTGTCATACAGGCAGCTGGACTTGTTATGGAACAGATCCTGGAGAAAAATCTTCAATGGGTCGTTTGTACAATGTAATTGCAGACCGCTTTGCAAATCCAAAACCAGGCAGCTATACAGCAACTCTCGACGCAAAACGTGTTCGCGAAAAGGTCGAAGAAGAAGCAGAAGAGTTGTGCGAAGCAGACGGTAAAGAGGAAGTAATCTGGGAAGCTGCCGATTTACTTTATTTCGTAAATGTCCTTATGTACAAGGAAGGAGTTACATGGAAGGATGTTTACGACGAACTGGATAGAAGACACAAAGAAAAATAGATTATCGGATTAAGCCCGATAATGGCATGATGTGTCAGTTATTCATGCCGGGTGAAGAATAGGTGTGTCATTTCCGGACTTGCTCCGGGAATCTATTATGGGAGATTTTATTATGATTAAAATTCAAAAATATACAGAAGTAGAACCGGAATTTTTTCAGGGGCGTAATTTCAGCGAATCTAATGAAGTTGTAGATTCTGTCCTTGAAGAAGTTCAGAAAAAAGGTGATGCTGCGCTTCGTATTTATGGACAAAAATTTGATGTTTCTGTTCCAGCTACCTTTGAAGTTCCACAGGAGGAACTTAAGGCAGCGGCTGAAAAACTTAAGATAGAAAAACGCGATATTTATGATGCTATCGTATACTCTCACGATTTAGCACTTAAATTTGCAAAATTGCAGAGAAAATCTTTTACAGATTTTGAAGAAGAACTAGAACCTGGAATCATTACAGGTCAGAAAACAATTCCAGTAGAACGTGCCGGCTGTTATGTTCCAGCAGGTCGTTTCCCTTTAGTTTCTACTGTAATTATGACAGTAACTCCTGCTGTTGCCGCTGGTGTTCAAGACGTAATTATGTGTACACCTCCTAGAGTTCACCCTGATGATAAAGATGCAGCTGGTCGTAATGCTTCTGGTATTCCAGGTAAAGCTTATGTTGGTGGAAAACCATATGCCGATGAAGGAATTATGGCCGCAGCTTACATTTGTGGAGTAAATCACCTTTATTGTGTAGGCGGTGCTCAAGCAATAGGAGCTATGGCGTACGGAACAGAAAGTATTCCAAAGGTTGATGTTATAGTTGGACCAGGAAACAAATTTGTAGCAGCAGCTAAAAAAGCAGTTTTTGGAACTGTAGGAATTGATATGGTTGCAGGCCCAACAGAAGTTCTTGTAATTGCTGATGATTCTGCAAAACCTGAATGGGTTGCAGCAGACCTTCTTGCTCAGGCTGAACACGATATAGTTGCACAGCCAATTTTAGTAACTCCAAGTGAAGAACTTGCAAAAAAAGTAAGTGCTCAGATTGAGCTTCAGCTTGAAACTTTAACTACAAAAACAATTGCCCGACAGAGTATTGATAACTGTGGACGTATTATTTTAGTTGATTCTTTAGAACAGGCAGTTGAAGCAGCTAATAGAAAAGCCCCTGAACATCTTGAACTTGCAATGGACGATGGAAAGCTCCGTGATGAAATTGCAGAAAAAGTTCACAACTATGGCTCATTATTTATTGGTCACTATTCTGCAGAAGTATTTGGTGATTATGCAGCCGGATTAAATCACACTCTTCCTACATCTGGAACTGCTCGTTATACAGGTGGATTAAGTGTTCGCATGTTCTTAAAGACTGTTACAACATTACGCACAAAAGAAAATGCCGCAGGAGTAGTTAGAAGTGCAGTAGCCGCAGGTTATCTTGGAGATTCAGAAGGACTTGCAGGACATGCCCGTGCAGCAAGAATAAGGATTGAAAAATGATTTTAGATGTAACAAAACTTGGTGAAGAAGTATTACGACAAGTTGCAAAACCAGTTGAAGAAGTAAATGATGAAATCAAACAGCTGGCAGAAGATATGTTTGAAACAATGATTGAAAATGACGGAGTTGGACTTGCAGCACCTCAGGTTGGAAAAAGTCTTAGAATGTTCGTTGTCATTGCAGATGATGATGTTCGCCGTGTTTTCATAAATCCTCAGATTATAAAAACTTCAGAAGAAGTTGGTGAATATGATGAAGGATGTTTAAGTATTCCTCAGGTTTATGAAACAATCGTAAGACCTGTAGCAGTAACTGTTCAGGCCTTAAATGAAAAAGGTAAGCCTTTTGTTTTGGAAGCAGATGGTCTTTTGGCAAGAATTATTCAGCATGAGTACGATCATCTTGATGGTATTTTGTATATAGATCGTGGTGATAAAGAATTTGCCGAAAAAACAGAAGCTCAATTCAAAAAACGTGCAGAACGAGCACTGGAAAAAGCAAAAGAAAAAGAAGCTAAAGCCAGAAAGATTGCTGCTAAAATAGCCGCAAAAGAAGCAAAGAAAAATAAATGAAAATATTATATGCAGGAAGCCCTCAAGCGGCTTGTGAAACATTAAAGATTCTCTTTGAAAAACAATCTGAATGTGGATTCGAAATTGCAGGTGTTTTATCAAATCCACCAACTGCAAAAGGTCGTCATAAGGAATTAATTCCAACACCTGTTGCAGCGTTTGCCACAGAAAAGGGTATTCCAGTATTTACACCTGAACATCTGGATGCATCTGCCAGAGATGCAGTCAAACCTCTCAACGCAGACCTTCTTGTATGCTTTGCATACGGTCATATTTTTGGTCCAAAATTTCTTGCACTTTTTCCAATGGGCGGAATAAATTTACACCCTTCCCTATTACCAAAATACAGAGGTTGCACACCTGTTCCAGCTGCAATTTTAAATCGAGATAAACAGACTGCAGTGACCATTCAAACTTTAGGTCTAAAAATGGATGAAGGTAATATTCTTGCCCAGACTATTGTAGAATTGAATGGCACAGAAACTGGAGAATCCCTTTTGAATTACAGTGCCACAAATGGTGCAGAATTAATTTGCAGCTTATTAAGAACAGTTACAACTGACGGAAAGCTTCCAGAAGGAAATCCTCAAACTGGCCATGCATCTTATACAGGAATCATTACTAAGGAAGACGGAAAAATAAATTGGACTGATTCAGCAGAAAACATAGAAGCAAAAATCAGAGCTTATTATCCAGATCCAGGCTGTTGGTGTTTAGAAAAAAATCTTCCATTAAAAATATTATCTGCAAAATTATATGCAGGTGAAAATAAATATGAAAATGAACCTGTCGGAAAAGTTTTAGAGTTTTCTAAACCAGAAGGTATTTTTATAAAAACAGGCAATGGCATACTGGCTGTAACAAAATTACAACGTCAGGGAAAAAATGCCATGGCTTACAAAGATTTTATGAACGGTGCAAGAGATTTTATAGGCACTATTCTTGAATAAACGAGGAAAACTATGAGTGACGAAACTACAGAAATCACAGAAGGAAAACCTAAAAAAGTAAAAAAAGAACGCAAACCTATTCATATACGCGTGAATATTGAAGAAGGATACGACAAATTACAGGCAAGTATTCCTGTTCTAGCAGGAACCTGTATTGCTGCTGTTATTGTTATGGCATTTATAGCATTCGCAGTCTTCTTTAATAATGTCAAAGGTGCCGAAAAAGTTCTTGTTCCAAATGTAATTGGAAAATCACTGGAAGACGCACTTCTTGAAATGCAGGTAAAAGAGCTCTATCCAAAAATCAATCTTCGCTATTCAGATATACCAGGAGATGAAGGTACAATCCTTGACCAGTCTCCAGCATCAGGTGCAATCGTAAAAGGCTACAGCCGTGTTTCACTTGTTGTGAGCCGAGGTGTAATTGTAGACAAAGTTGATGAATATGTTGGCATGAATATTGATGAAGTTCAGATGAAGCTTCAGACCTTATTTGCAGGTCAAACTAAACCTTTAATTGTACTTGCAACACCTGAATACAAACCTGATATTTCAGATGCAGGTACAGTTCTTGAACAGGATCCTCCAGCAGGAACAAGTATTTCTGAACCAGTAACAGTACAGCTTGTAGTAAGCCGTGGACCAAATTATGAAAACACCAGAGCACCTTGGGTTATGGGACAGTCTGTTAATGACCTTCTCCAGACAATTACAAGAAGCAAGATTGTTTTTGACATTTCAAGTCATATTGCGGCAGAAGGTGAAAAACCTGGAACAGTTGTTGACCAGCAAAGATTCGACAGTGAATATGTTCCAAATTATACTCGTGTAACTGTAGAAATGGCATTGCCAGAAGAGATCGATGAAAATGTATATGGCATTTTCACAGAAAAACTTGCTGATTATCCATATCCTGTACCAATGAAACTGGAAGCAGTTCCTACAGAAGGTGATTCTTACACAATTCTCAGCTTCTCTCACCCAGGTGGAAACTTAACAATTCCATATGCTGTTCCAAGAGGTACAACACTGGTACTTACAGTTGTAGATAAAGTTGTTTCAAGAAAAACAGTAAATTAAGTCATTTTAAGGTAGATTATGAACCAGCCATTAATTTGTATGACTCTTACAGGAAAAACACTGGAAGAAGATTATAGACTTGTAAGAAAATATGAAAAACAAATTGATATTGTGGAGCTTAGAGTAGATCATCTCAATGAAGATGAGCAGCTTTATGCAAAACGATTTCCATCAATGATTAATATTCCGTGTATTCTTACAATTCGCAGAGATGTTGATGGCGGTCTTTTTACAGGCAGTGAATTCTCACGAACTACACTTTTTGGACGTGCTCTTGCATTTGCCGACCCTGATAAAACAAAAAATTTTGCTTATGTAGACTTTGAAGAAGATTATCATGTTCCAAGCATTCAGGATGCCGCTATGGCTTTTGGGGTTAGAATCATCCGCAGCTGCCATAATATGACAGAACCAATATTGAATCTGCGTGAAAAATGTGATTCAATGCGTAAAACTGGATATGAAATTCCTAAAATAGCATTTATGCCAAAATCACTTTCTGATGTTGCAAACCTTTTTAGAGAAGGCGAAGCTATGACACAATACGAGCACATTCTTTGTGCCATGGGACCTGAAGGTTTTCCATCACGAGTTTTACCGGTTTTTTCTAATTCTTATCTTTCTTTTGTTTCTCCAGAAGAAATGCTTGCAAATACAAATGCAATCGGACATATAGATCCAATTACATTAAATAAGCTTTATCACTTCAAGGACATAACAAAAAAAACAAATCTATACGGTGTAATCGGATGGCCACTTCCAAAAACCTCTAGTCCAGCAATTCATAATCATGGCTTCAGAAAAATTGGAATAGATTCTGTATTCCTGCCAATTCGTTCTCCAAATGTATATGAGGCATTAAATTTCGCAGAAAAGATGAGTTTTAAAGGACTTGCAGTAACTTCTCCTTACAAAGAATCTGTAATGTATTATCTTCATGAACAAAGTCCTGAAGTAATTCAAATTGGAGCTTGCGATACCATTATTAGAAAAAATAACCACTGGGTCGGTCACAACGTAGACTGTCTGGGATTCAAACATGCATTAACCGACTTTATTGGTAATTTCAATCTAAAAAGAAAAAAGGTTGCAATAATTGGTGCAGGTGGAACAGCAAAAGCTGTTGCCTATGTTTTAAAACAATTCGGAGCAAAAGTCTGCATATTTAACAGAACTATTGAACACGCCCAGAATCTTGCTGAAAAATATGGATTTGAATATTGCCAGTTAGACCAAAACTGTGTAGAAAAACTTGATGAATACTCAACATTGATAATTCAGGCTACAACAGTTGGCATGGGAGAAGACAGTTCTTCAATAGAAAACGATCCTATAAGTTTCTATAATTTCCGTGGCAATGAACTAATTTTTGATGTTAATTATTATCCATCAACTACACCAGTAATGAAACGTGCATCAACTGCAGGCTGTAGAACCTGTAATGGATATAGAATGCTTGAATATAGCGGACACGAACAATTCAGATTATTTACAAATAAAGAATACGAACAATAAGAGGTATAAAAAATGGGATTATCACAATCAGAACAGAAAACTTTGGTTGCTAATACAGCCATAGATACATTGATTGAAAAAGGATTGATTTTCAGTGGAATGAAAATTGGTCTTGGAACAGGTTCAACTGCAATGCCAGCTGTAAAAAGACTTGCAGAACATATTCAGAGTGGAAAATTAAAGGATATTAAAGCTGTTGGAACAAGTTTCCAGACTCAGAATGCTTGCCAGGATTATGGCATCCCAGTCTATTCTATGAATGACAGAATCATCGGTGGACAGCTCGACCTGGCAATTGATGGTGCTGATGAAGTTGATCCTGACTGTAACTGTATTAAAGGCGGTGGGGCAGCTCACGTTCGTGAAAAAATTGTTGAATATAATGCAAAAACTTTTGTAGTAATTGCTGATTCATCAAAATCAGTTCAGACAATCGGTACAAAATTTCCAGTTCCAGTAGAAATTATCGGTGAAGCTCGTGTTCCTGTAACAAATGCCCTTAATGCTCTTGGTGCAAAATGTGTATTACGTGAAGGCGTAAAAAAATGCGGTCCAGTTATAACAGATAACGGAAATCAGATTTTAGATTGTACCTGGGAAAAACCTATTAATGTTCCAGAAATGGAAATGAAAATAAACAGTATTTGTGGTGTAGTAGAAACAGGTCTTTTCACACAGAATAAACCAATTGTATTTATTTCAAAAGAAGACGGTTCTGTAGAAATCAGAAACTTAAAGTAAAATGTTTCCACCTTTTCCTCAAGAGCTTGCCCATCACTATTGTCTTCAGCTTATTTCCAGAATACAGAAAGGTGATATTGAACTAAGACAAATCTCAAAGGAAAGTGAAGAACGCAAAGGCCAGGGAGTCATGTTAGGCTCTCTGGTATGCTGGAACAACATAACAAATAGCAGAATTATTCTTTATGCCGTAAGCGGAAACAGTAAAATACTTTCAGGCAATCATACTCAAAATGAAATCTTTGTTCCTTCCATAATAAGTGTTGATGATGTGAACAATGCTCTTGCTGAAAATGATGAAGAAATTCACAAACTAACAGATCAAATCAATAAATTAAAGAACATTTCAACAAGTGCAATAACCACGGACAGCCCAGATGACACGCAGATTACACAAAATACCACAGCAGTGACTGAGCATGTCGAAGCACTGATCCAGAAACGCACAAAACTGACAACCCAATCACTTCAGAAGATTTTTAACCTATATACTTTCACAGATTTTCAGGGCAAAACAATCACTCTGAATGAAATAATTAAAAAACACAACAACAGATTACCACCAACAGGTACAGGAGACTGCTGTGCTCCTAAATTACTGTCCTATGCCTTCAAAAACAATCTGGAACCAGTCAGTATGGATGAAGTATATTTTGGAGGCAATACAAAAAACAAAACAAATGGAGAATCCTATCCTCCTTGTAATGAAAGATGCGGATATATCTTACCTCATATTTTAGGTTTAGAAATACTTTATAGAGACAAAGATATAGTTATAATAAATAAACAGTCTGGACTACTTTCAGTACCTGGCAGAGGTGAAGATAAACAAGATTGTGCAGAAAATCGATTAAAGAAACTGTTTCCAGAATGCATATTCCAACCAGCGGTACATCGTCTTGATATGGAGACTTCTGGTATTCTTATATTAGCACTGAATCAAAAAGCCCATAGAAATCTTGAAGAACAATTTGCATCAGGAAAAATCCATAAAAAGTATATAGCTCTAATTGATGGAATTGTAAGAGGCAAGCCAGAAGGTCATATAGAACTTAAATTCAGATTAGATCCTGAAAACAGACCACATCAAATATATGATGAAAAAAATGGAAAGTTAGGAATAACAGACTGGAAAAAAATCGCCATTGAAAAATGGACAAACCCATTAACAAATGAACTGAAAACAGTCACAAGAATTGAATTTTCTCCAAAAACTGGACGAACTCACCAATTAAGATTAGCCTCCTATCACGAAAAAGGATTAACCCACCCTATACTCGGAGACACTCTTTATGGAACCTGTAATCCAGGCGAAAGACTTATGCTCCACGCGTATTTTATTGAATTCAATCATCCAACAAGTAATGAACGAATTAAAATCACTTGTAATCCTGATTTTTAGTCACTTGATTTCCTGTTTTTTAAATATAAATATAAAGTTGACGTAGAAACTCCAAGCTGCTTACTTATTAAACATTTAGGATAACCATCATGAAGCATCTGCAAAATCTTATAATCACAACCAGATAATTTATAATGAGAGTTTTTCCGACCTTTAGGTCTCCCTAAAATAACCCCCTCACTTTTTTTCCGACGAAGAGCTTCTGTAGTTCTCTGCGAAATAAGAGTCCGTTCAATTTCAGCAGAAATACTGAATGCAAAAGCAAGAACTTTACTAGTTAAATCTTCCCCAAGTTTATATCTCTCTTTTACGGTATAAATAATAACACCCCGCTCCATCAATATGTTCAGAATCGACATTATCATAAGCATGTTACGCCCCAGTCTTGACAACTCTGAACAGATGATAATATCTCCTTTTTTTGTTTTTTCAATTAATTTACCCAAATTTCTTTTTTCAGGCGAAACAGTCCCACTGATTGTTTCCTCAATCCATTCGTCAACATGAACTTTGCCTTTTTTTATAAACTGATTAATCTCAAATCTCTGATTTTCTACAGTCTGTTTATCTGTACTAACACGAATATAACCATAAATCATAAAAACCTCCTTTGATTTATAACAAAATTTTATAAGATTATATATGATTTTTCCATGCCCCTTCCTCCGAATTAAAAGGAGGATTTTTTCAAATGAAAAAAATCGTAGGAATTTTAGCAGTAGCTGCAATGGCTACTTCAATGTTCGCAGCTGATGTAGCTGGTAATCTTAAGCTTAATGGAAAACTCGCTAATTTTGATGGTGACAATTTCACTTTGCTCCATGCTCCAGATGTTGAATCAAACCCATGGGGAAATCAGACTCTTAAACTCAGCGTAAATGCTGATGTTGCAGGTGCTGCAGTAGATTTCTTGAGCAAGAAATCTACTGCAAATTCTGTTAAAGTAAATGGAGAAGCTAAAAAACCAGAAGATTTGGTAGAACTGTCAAATGTTGATGCAGTTCTTGGCTGTAACTGGAACATTTGGTTTAAGCCAGCTGATATGGTAAAAGTTACTGTAGGTAATCTTGGTGGTTATGAATTGAATTCAGAAACAATCGACTGGACAAATCTTGTTAATAACAGTGGATGGGGTTATGCTGGTGAAGTTAATGTTGATGCATTCTCATTAGTAATCAGTACAACATCAGACAAATGGCTTGGAAAAGGTAATGAAGTACCAAATCTCTATTTGAGAGCTGGTTATGCTGCTGATTTCGGTAAAATCCAGGCTGCATTGAAAGCTACAGATACATTCAAAGTATTGAATATTGCTGCAGGTTATTCTGGATCTGCTGATTCTATTTCTTACTTTGCAGATGTATTGTTCGGAATGGATTCAAAAGGAGAAACAACAGTTAATTCTTTGGCTGCTGATGCTTTCGTAAGATATGGTGCTGATGCTCTTGAAGTAAAAGCTTACTTGAAAGCAGGAATTCCAATGAAATCTGGTGCTGCATTTACAATTGCACCAAAAGCTTACGTTGGATATCAGTTGGATGCTTGCAAAGTATCTTGTGTACTTAATGCAAACACAATCACTATTCAGGAGGGTAATAAATATCCTCTTACAGAGATTAACGTAACTCCAAAAGTTGAAGGAAACTTCGGTGGAATGGGTTGGGAAGTATCTGCTAAAATGGGTATTCCTTGTGTTGATGGAAAGAAATTCACAGTTGAAGTTCCATTCGGAATCAACATGAACTTCTAATTTAATTCTAGTGTAAACTAGGTTAAATTGAAAAAAAGCTCGTCTCATTGACGATGCCACTGAAAAAGTCTGTTAAAGACTGAATTTGCAAACACCACTTGAATAGAGTAAAATTTATTCAAGTGGTGTTTTTTTATGCTCAAGTCCCAGCAGGAATTAAATTTCAGTCCTTATACAGATTTATATGACAAATTGATTCCACAGAATCATCTGTTCAGAAAAATAAATGAGCTGATAGATTTCAGTTTCATAAGGGATGAACTGAAAGATAAATATTGTCCAGACAACGGACGAACAGCCGAAGATTCTGAAGATGAAGTGATAAACGCAAGTACTTTATCTAAGTTCAGAAAGTTAAGGCTGAAGGATACAGAACTTCTGGATCTCCCATAAAAAGTCAAGAAGATTGTTTCAACAATCGATTTGACTTTTTACGCTGTTCCGTAATGTAATGAGGAACAGCAGTTCAATAATAAGTTTGCAACGCAAACTTTGGGTAAGATAAAGCCGCGCTATTTTAGCGGTTTTATCTTACACTCCTTATTGAAAAAACAGTTGAGATTGCAATGGATAAAGGCATAATAGAATCAAAAAGCATAACAATGAGTTAAACCGCAAACCGGCTTGACCGCGTGTCGGCTTTGAACTTCTTGTTAGGCGACTATTCTATTAACAGTTTTATATTGTCCACAACAGAATTAATTTCCTCTTCTGTTGCTTTTTCTATAAAATTGCAATTTCTTTGTCTATAATCAAGATTTTTTATCTGGTCACTTAAAATACAGCCGTTGATAGAATGATTTTCCAATACAATTTCAAAAGGATAACCTTTTATATGGCTTGTGATAGGGCAGAATAAAGCAAGACCGATTTTCTGATTGTATTTTTTCTGAGAGATGCAAATTGCAGGACGACGACCTTTCTGTTCATGTCCTGCCTGTGGATCAAAATCAAGCCAGACTAAATCCCCTTTCTCGGGAACATAATTCGATTCTACCATTCTTCATTACCTATCGAATTGCCAGTTGATATTTCTGAATGAATGTTTTCTGGAGTAACCATAGCCAACATATCATCAAGAGTTTTTTTCTGAGGAAGAATTACTATTTTCCCTTTTTCAGCGATTACTTCAATTATACTGCCGTTCTTTACATTGTTATCTTTTGCCCAAAGTGACGGAATTCTAAAACCGAGGCTGTTGCCCCATTTCTGAACTACTGCCTGCATAATGTACCTCCAACATTTAAAGTATATACATTGTATATTCTGATTGTCAAGTAAAAATTTTTGCCGCAAATCCGCTCGTTTGTTTCATGTACAATCACACCAGGTTTCGATGGATCTGTAGGTATCATGTCTTACGAAGTTGCTGCTGAAGTAAAAGTAGCTGATGAAAAAGTAATCGTTGATGTACCAGTTTGGTTCAAAGTTAACTTCTAATTTAATTCTAGTGTAAACTAGGTTAAATTGAAAAAAAGCTCGTCTCATTGAGGCGAGCTTTTTTTATGTCTAAAATAATTTTTTACAAGTTTTTTGCAATTATACTTTTAAAATTTTCTGGAATAGAATCATCTAATTGTTCTAAAACATTTTTAGAAATTTTTAATGTTGCATATTTACTAAGGTATTTTGAATTTATTGAAAAATTTGGACTAAAGATTTTTGCATAAGCTGCCCCCCGTTTATTTCCGATTAAAAACGATTTTCCATTATCAAATATAGGAGCGGTTCTAAAATCAGTTTCATTGTAAAGAATTCCAAGATTATTAAAATGTCGGTCTTCATTTAATATTACTTCATCCAAAATAAATGTATTAGCAAGATATTCCCTAATATCAACATTCGTTTGTACTTGGACAAAATTTATTACATAATCAATTGCATCATCATAATCCATTTTGCTGCATACTGTGGCTAAATCACGACCCGTAACGTTTTTATATAATCTGTAAAGAGTTATAAATGATTCATTTTCTGAAAGAAAATTTGTACTATAACATCCCGGCTTACCGTTTATAAAACATGGGGTATAATCAACGTACTGAGCAGAATTCATTCCATTCAATTTTAATATCTGAGATGCAGTATATTCGGCTAAACCTTCTCCACCATATCTATCCAGTTTAAACCACTTATTATCTTTAAAAAACTTATCCTGAGTTCCGTCGCTGGTTCCTGACGTTCTTACCAAATAACTGTCAGAAATAAGAAAATTTTCTAATTGCATTTAACATCCTTCCACTTAATTGATTCACCTGCGAACTTTATCCATATTTTATCCTGAAACATTACCCCATGAGTTTTTTTACAAATTTTATAAGGATTATATTCTGTTAAACCTAATGAAAATAAATATTTTTCAATATTTTCACGATTCTTATCCCAGCATCGCCATGTTAGAATTTCTCCCAATTCATAACTGGTAATAGTATCTTTATAAAAAATTTGCTTAACAGGATTAATTGTGTATCTTTGAATTTTAATTTCATTATCTAAAAATGTTACATCTGCAGTTTTTTCGTCTGCCCAATAAACACTGAAATTTTCGTATGAATCAAACAAATCATCAATGCTACAGCATAAAAAATTTGATAATTTTGCTAAGGTTGAATATTTACAATTCTCGAGTTTAACATTTCCATTAACTATAGGATAAAGAGCCCCATAAGGTATTCCTGTTTTTTTTGAACATTCATTTATGGATACGTTTCTTAAGTTCAATTCTTGCAGTAAATTCATATGTTTATATTATCGTTTAAAAGATAATTGAAGTCAATTAATTAAATCATTTCTTTTCATATTTGACATCAAAATTAAAAAAGAGTAAATTTAATATATGGATGATATTCAATTGATTAAATTATATTCTCCTCATCTTTTCTGGGATACAGATCGAGATACATTAGATTTGGGATCTCACAAAAATTATATTATTAAACAAGTCCTTGAATATGGTTATGATTCCGATTGGAAATTGTTGAAAGATTATTACGGAATTGAAGAAATCAGAAATACAGCAATGAATTTACGTTCTCTAGATAAAAAGGCAGCTTATTTTATTGCCAGTATTACAAATACAAACATACAGGATTTTAGATGCTACACCTTAATACAATCGAAAAACACACTTTGGAATTATTAAATAAAATTCAATCTTTGCCTGCATTTTCTGATTGTAGACTGGTTGGTGGTACAGCATTAGCTTTACAACTAGGACATAGAAAATCTATAGATTTGGATTTTTTTGGTCATTTTGATTTATCAGCAGAAGAAATAAAAGATGAATTGTCTAAGCTAGGTACACTAAAAATCATACAAGAAACAAAATTCATTTTTCAATATATATTAAATGACATTAAAATAGATTTTGTTAATTATCCATATGATTGGATTGCTCCAATGATTATTGAAAATGGAATAATACTTGCTGACATAAAAGACATTGCAGCCATGAAGCTTTCTGCAATAACAAACAGGGGAACCAAAAAAGATTTTGTTGATATTTTTGAATTGCTAAAAATCTTTACTTTGGAAGAGCTTCTAAAATTTTTTACATTAAAATATAAAGATAATGTGCCTTTTATGACTATAAAAAGTCTTACATATTTTGAGGACGCAGAAGAAGAACCTATGCCATATATGTTTTCTAATACTTCGTGGGATGAAATAAAAAATAAAATCACTCAAGAAGTTATCAAATTAGCAAAATAAATATTAAATTTTCATAAATTTTTAAGATTTTCATTATGCAAAATCCTCCGAATTAAAAGGAGGATTTTTTCAAATGAAAAAAATCGTAATGGGAATGGCAGCATTGGCTTGTGCAGCTTCTATGTTTGCCGTAGATATTTCTTCAACAGTGAAGATGGATACAACTATCGTTGGAAACAATGGAGATGATATCGAATTCTTCAAAGTAAACAAAAAAGATCAGAAAGATAGTGATGCGTTAATCTTCTCTGCTAACACAGAAAAAGCTGGTGGACAGTTCCAGTTGTGGTACAAATTTGATGGTACAGATACAACTAAACCAGATGTAGACATTGAAAAACAAGAAGTTTCTGTCAACGGTCTTAATGTTCGCAATGTAAATCTTTGGTTCAAACCAATTGATTCATTGAAGGTAACAGTTGGTAATGTTAATCTTGATTCATACAAAGAACAGATTTTCTGGTGGCACGGTGTTTATGGTGAAAAGCCTGG
>JAEDFX010000110.1 GCA_016297805.1 Treponema sp.
CCGAAAACTTCGTGATAAACTTTACGATTTAAAAGGAAAATTAGAAGGTTTACGCTAATAAACTCTTGATTTAAATATATATTTTCTATAGAATGTTTATGTTTTTACGGATTCACCGGGAAAAAGGAGGTGACTTTAGACATGGCAACAATCAACGTTGACGATTCAGAAAACCTTGAAAAAGCAATCAAACGTTTTAAGCGTATGGTTGAAAAAGAAGGCATTATTCGCGAATACAAAAGACGTGAATACTTCGAAAAACCTTCTTCAATTCTTCATCAGAAGAAAACAACATTGGAACGTAAACTTTTGAACAAAAGACGTAAGTCAGAAAAGAAAGATTACTAGTTTCAAGTAATTCATAAAAGCCTTCCATTCAACTGGAAGGCTTTATTTTTTTTACAGAATAAAATCAAAAATTCATTTACAAAATCACAAGTACAAATTTTGATACAGTTATGTCAGTCATGAATGAATCATGATACAGTCATGTCAGTCATGACTGTATCATAAATTAAAAAAAATCAGATTAGTAAAAAAAACGGCTGTGAAAATTAAATCACAGCCGTTTTTCAATTCATCTAGTATATTAGAATAAATTATTTTGCTCTTTCAAGGAATGAACCGTCGCGTGTATCAATAACGATTTTGTCATCTGTATTGATGAACAATGGAACACGAACTTCAATTCCTGTATCCAAAGTAGCAGGTTTCAAAGATTTTCCAGAAGTATCACCTTTTACACCAGGTTCACAGTATGTTACTGTACGAACTACACGAACTGGAAGATCGATACCTACAGGTTTTCCTTCATAGAAAGTAAGATTTACTTCAAGATCATCATCTGGAGTAATATATCCAGCGTAATCTCCCAAATCTTCCTTAGCAAGTTCGAACTGTTCGTATGTATCCTGATCCATAAATACGAATGTATCTCCATCAACATAAGAAAGTTTTGTTGCGTGACTTTCAAGATCTACTTCATCAAATTTTTCACCAGCATCAATACCAAGATCTTTTGTAGAGTTTGTAACAAGGTTCTTAACGCGGAAGCTAGTAACCATACCAGCACGACCTGAACGCTGACCGAGCATCTTCTGAACGATAAGAGCTTCACCTTCATACATGAAAGCTGTTCCAACTTTTAACTGTGATGTCATTAACATAATATAAAACCTCTAAAAATAGTTTTGCAAATATAATATACTATATTATACATTTTTTATAAATAAATGTCATTAAGTTAGAACAAAGGTCTCCATTTTTTCTCAAATCTAAGGCAAATTCTTTAAAACCATATACAAGTTTTTCAATATTTTCTATAAATTCCGAATAATAATTTTCTGCCTCATTAGAACAGACATTCTGCTCGTTTTCATTTATGCAATTCCATGCATTTCTAACAATTGCAAAATCTTTTTTTTCAAAATGTCTTTCCATTCTATCAAGAAGAGCATTCACTTTAACCAGCTGATACTCATCACTCTGCGGATACGCATGCCACACAAAAGGAATTCCACTCAAACAGGCACGACTCATACTTTCCTCACCACGAATAATTAAACAAGAACAATTCTGCATAATATCATCCCAATTTTCTTGATTCAGATAAGGTAATTCTGTAATATCCAGTCCATTTTCTTTAGAAGCATTAAAAAATGAATCTCTTCCCCTTCCCTGTGCCAAAAGAACTTTTTTTCCGGATTTTTTCAAAGCATTAGCTAAAGCTGACCAGTTTTTTTCATATGTAAAAACTAAAATATCACCAGTTCTTTGCCAATCTTTCAGCACCCTCCAGTTATTATCTATAATCAGCCCCCCAGTCTTCTCTGTAAACCCTGGCATAAAATTCACCTTCTGAACCTTTGCACTTCTCGTCAATGAATCTAGTCCATGAAAATCTTCGGCATATTTCTCTGCAGTCAAATAATCAATCATGATTACATTTACTGTTCTTTCAAGCTTTTCTTCAAAAAGAATTTTTTCCATCCATTCTGGACGACCACACTGAAAACATTCCAAAATTATTGAAAGTTTTTCTCCATCATTTTCAGAAAATTTTTCATGACAATAATCACAATTATTCCAGTTATAAACAGAGACAGAATCAACAATCTGAAAATCAAGCGTTGAATCAACTTGTGAACAGATTTTATTAAAAGATACCAAGTCGTCAATCACAAGATTTATTTCACATTCTGGATTTTGAAATTTCAAATTTCTACACATTCGCCAGACAACACCAACATCACCATAATTATCAACAACTTTACAAAGTGCAGTTATTATCATTTATGATTTTCTCCAAAAAAAAAGCCGGAAAATTAATCCCGGCTTCTGATATATCTTAAATTAATTTACTTTACTATATAAACCGCTTATTTCATCACGCCATTCAGGTTTCTGATCACGATTTTCCCATTCAATCACTTTCTTTATAGTAAAATGACGCTGATCTCTTGGGTTTTCAAAATATAAAACAGCAAATCTACCCTGACCTATATAAGAAATCTTCTCATTTTCCCCAGTATGTTCAGATTCCTTTATCTGATTAAGAACACAATCAAAATGAACTGGCTGACCAGAAGTTTTATCAGACATTGCACTTGCAATATCTGTAATAGGCTGATTGCAAACAGGACATACAATAGACCTTGCTTTTACTTCCTGAATTGCAGCAACACGCTCTTTTTCAGCTGCAGCATCTTCATAAGCTGCCTTATTAAACTGAAAGACCTTAGTTTTTTCACTAAAATCCTTTTGATGAGCTTCATTTTTCTTCTGATTATTCCAATTATTGGAATATTTCTTATTACGTCTTTTATCCATAACTAATCACGAAATTTCAATTCTTCAGGATTATCAATCAAGTGATTACTTATTACCTGAGCGATGCGCTGAATTGCATTGTCCAGATAATCCTGATTCTGAATTTTCTTCCTTAATTCTAAAATGCGCGGAGACAACTGCTGTTCAGCATTATTATCCAAAACAAGAGTTGCTGTCGCGGTAGATTTTGCACCAGAAATCATAGATTCTCCCATCATTCCTTTTTATTCTGAAAAGGCATTTTCAATATGATAGACTGTTTCAAAGCCTGGCATATCTATAACAATTACATCATATCTAACATAACTGTTACTATATTGTCGATGATTTAACAGAAAACGTTTAGATGTTTTTAAAATTCTTTGTTGTTTCTGGTAATTTAACTCCCTTTTTATCATATCAATCGTGCCATTGGGTAAAGTCTTTACTTCAATAAACACAATAGTTTCATTTTTATATGCAATTATATCAATTTCACCTGTTCTTGTCCGCCAATTTCGGTCAATTATTGAATATCCTTTATCCTGCAGAAACTTAACCGCACGATTTTCACCATCATTTCCTATACTTCTTGTATTCACTCATTCTCCAATATGCACGAAAATATAATTGCCAAAGCTTCCCATGCTTCTTCAGGGACAACAGTTCCAATATTTTGAAGCCCAAGCAAATCTACAAGTTCTACGTCATCATGAACAGGAATCTTATTTTTTTCTGCTTCTTGTAAAATTCTTTCCGCAGAAGTTCCAAATCCTTTTGCTAAAATAACAGGAGCCTCTACACCCTCAGGATATTTCAATGCTACAGCTTTTTTCAATTCCTTCATAAACTACACAACTCCTTCATAAGAATAAAATTCTTCGGAATTGCAGGATGAACCTTCTATATCTTCAAGTTCTGCCCATTCAATATCAACTCCAGAAAATTTTTTTTCCAGTGCCGTTAGTAATTTATCAGGATTATTATCCCCTAAATTAAATCTGATTTTTCTAAGATTTTTTTTCTCAAAATTAAGATTGAAAACATTTCTTTTTCCGAAAGCATTACAATCAATATTCAATATTTTCAATTCCTGAGTTTTATCATATAAAAGGCGAAGATAACCTTTTCCTAAAACCTGCTGAGTTTCTTTTTGAATCATCTCAAAAGGAAGAATAAACCATGATCCTATATTTTTGTTAATTCTGTTAAGAAGACTCTTTCCTTGTCTGTAGCTTTGATTAGAAAAATCTTTATCATTTTCCAGCAAGGCCAGCAACTGAAATATTTCATCATCATTTCCATTTAATTTTTTTTCCAAAAGAATAGTATAAATTTCAGATGCTTTTTTTTCCTTTCCCTTGAATCTTAATGAAAGATTATGCAGTTTATATAAAACAGAAGAATCAAGCTTCATTTCCAACTGCTTAAACTGTTTAAATAAATTTACTGAAATTTTATCCAAAGGGATACCTAAATTTTGCAAGAGAGAAAATATCTGATTGTTATTTAACGTTTCTATTTTAAAATTTTCAGCTGTAACAAAATTTTCTTTTGGGGATATATATATAGTTCCATCTTTTTGAGAAATTGATGCAATAAAAGTTGATCCAATTTGTAAATTTTGATTTGATTTAAGATTTACTCTAACACCTGCAACTGAGCCTGTATATTTCCCATTGCCATTATCAGATATAACTCTAACAAGAACTGAAGAACCGTTTTTCAGAACCTGTTTGTTTACACCAACTCGAGACAATTGATTTGAATGAACAATCACACCATTAGACATAAAAAAAGGTGCCTGAACCTAAGTTACAAGCACCTTTATTATTAAACTTCAATTATTGATTGTCAATAATTAGTTCTGAGCTGGAGTTTCAGCAGCAGCTTCTTTTGCAGCAGCAGCTTCATCAGCCAATCTATTGCGTTCCTGCAAAGCAGCAGTAACTTTAGCACCAACCAAAGTCTTAACTTTAGCATCCTTACCAATCTTATCGCGTAAGTAGTAAAGTTTAGCACGACGTACTTTACCAGGGCGAACAATTTCTACCTTCTGAATACGTGGGCTGTTATAAGGGAATACACGTTCAACACCTACACCGTAAGAAATCTTACGTACAGTAAATGTCTTGCGAGCACCTTCATTCTTCTTACAAAGAACGATTCCTTCATATACCTGGATACGTTCTGTTTTACCTTCAATAATCTTGAAGTAAACTTTTACTGTATCACCTACATTGAAATCCTGAGCTCCAGGACGTTTCTGTGATTCTTCAATAGTTTTAATAAGATCCATACTGATCTCCTTTTTAGTTTTCAGTTTTCTTAGAACGCTTTCTTTTCTTAGATAAACGTTTTTCAAAAACCGTCTCGGTAATTTCCTCAATCATCTTTTCGGCTTCATCAGAAAGTTGATTCTTCATCCTGGCAGAACTGATTAAATCAGGTCTGTTTGCCATAGTCTTCATCAACCGCTTTTTCAGCCGCCACTTTCGGATTTCTTCATGATTCCCACTCAGTAGAACTGGAGGAACCTTCATTCCACGCCACTCTTCAGGATGAGTATACTGTGGATACTCCAAAAGTCCGTCACAATAACTTTCTTCTTCTAATGATTCATGAGAAATCACACCATCTACCAAACGATACACAGTATCAATTACAACTGTAGCAGCGACTTCCCCTGATGACATTACATAATCTCCAATTGAGATTTCTGCGTCAACATAAGAATCAATAATTCTCTGATCAATACCTTCGTAACGACCACAGATGAATACAAGTTCTTCCTTGTGACTTAATTCTTCAGCAACTTTCTGTGTAAGCTGTTTACCGCTAGGTGTAACAAAGATTACATATTTTTTGCGGGCATTTACACTATCAAGTGCTTTTCCCAGAGGCTCAGGCAGCATTAACTGGCCAGCTCCACCTCCGTACGTTCCGTCATCACAGGTATGGTGTTTATCAGTAGCAAAATCTCTGATGTTCACCAGATCGTAAGCAATAATCTCCTTTTCTACTGCCTTGGCCATGATTGAGTTTTCAAAAAAAGCCTTAACAATATCTGGAAATAAGGTCAGCACAGTAAATTTCATGGAATTACTCCAGAATCCAGAGGTGCATTAATTGAATTGTATTATGTTTGATGTCAACTTTTCCAACAAACTCATTTCTAAATGGAACAAGAACCTTTCGGAGCTGTCCGTCTGGTGAAAACTTAACCTCATCAGTAATACAACTGCAACTCTCGGAGAGAGAAACTTCTAACAAGTAACCTGCTCCGCCTTCCAATACGTCTGTGATTGTTCCTACAATTGTAGGCGCATCCAACGTTGCCGGATCGTCTTTTCCCTCATAAACAAGGGAACAATCTATCAAATCCTCAATATACCACTCATCTTTTTTCAAAGGTTTGCAGTATTTTCTAGGTACTAAGATTTCCCATTTATTGTACTTTTGTACTTCAGAATCAGAATCTATTCCCTTAAATTTTACATAAGCAATTGCATTTCCGATTGAAACCGATTCGACCTTTGTTTCTTTCTGCAAATCACCATGTTTTAAAGTAACATCTTTTAAATTGAGTAAATGCTCATATTCTCCAGAAGTACTCTCAACTTTACATTCACCCGCAAATCCATGCGAACCGCGAATAAATCCAACAACTAACTGTGTTTTTTCCATCAGCAATATTCCAATAAATTAATTATCAAGAATATCAAGACTGTATCGTTTACCGTCTTTTACTGCTGAAGCGCTTAATACAGTACGCATTGCTTTAGCTATTCGGCCATATTTTCCGATTACTTTACCAATGTCGCCATCTGCAACCTTAAGCTGCAACACCATGCCCTTCTCGCCTTCAGTTTCGTTTACAGTAACAGCTGACGGATCATCGACCAATGATTTTGCGATGTATTCAATCAGGTCTTTTTCCATAATCAGTTCTCCCGTAAACTACTTTGCCTGTTTAGCAGACTGTACGTTCATCAATTTCTTAACAACGTCAGTTGGCTGAGCACCAACACTGATCCAGTACTTTGCACGTTCAATGTCGATTGAAACCTGTGAAGCTTCTGCAGCGATAGGCTGGAAAGTTCCGATTTCTTCGATACATTTTCCGTCACGTGGTTCGCGTGAGTCTTGTACAACTACACGATAGCAAGGACGTTTTTTAGTACCAAATCTCTTAAGTCTGATTTTGACCATTTATATCCTCC
>JAEDFX010000022.1 GCA_016297805.1 Treponema sp.
TTTTATAAACTTGACAACTTGACAAGTTTAAAGTTATCTTTAACTTATGATTCAAATGACAGTTGGCGATTTTAAAGCACAGTTTTCCGCAGTTTTAGACAAAGTTCTTCAGGGTGATGAAGTTCAGATTTTGTATGGCCGTTCAAAAAAGCCTGTAGCCCAGATTACAAAGATTGAAGAAAAACCAAAGAAGAAAAAACGTCCTATTGGGATGTATGCACATTTAGGTCCCTATTGGGAAGATGAAAGTTTTGAGTTTAGTCCAGAAAATCTTTTTGACAATATGGATGATCTCTTATTATAGTAGGCTGGAATGAAATATTTAATTGATACTCATGTTTTTATCTGGTCTCTCCTAGAGCCAAAAAAAATCAGTAAAAAAATCTTTGATATTCTTGAAGATACTGAAAATGAAGTTTATATAAGTCCAATCAGTTTTTGGGAAATGGCTATAAAACATCAGGCTAATAAGCTGGATTTGAAAGGTATAAATCCACTTCATCTTCCACACATTGCAGAGCAATATGATTTTACTGTTTTAAATCCAGAGCCTTATGATTATGTCAGCATAGCTACGGTTCCACAAAAAGAAAATCAGCATGACCCTTTTGACAGAATGTTGATTCAGCAGGCAATCAGGAATAATCTTGTGCTTATAAGTGCAGATGAAAAATTCAGGCAATATGAGGAAAATGGGTTGCAGTTGATGTGGTAAATAAAATTGTAAAGGTGGATGATGCTTACGAAAAAACAATAATTCAACTTTTATCGGCAGGGATAGTTTTAATTATTGGTGCAGCGTTGTTTAGTGAAATAAGAGTTAAAAAGAAGTTTATTATGCTTATACAATTGCCGGAAGAAAAGAAAGATTTAGTCGTGGGACTGTTTAAGGAAAATCAGCAGCGAGTGTACAGCTGCATTCATTGCCATGGCTACACAGAAATCAACATTATAACAGGTGAATGATGACTGAATTAGAACTTAAAATCTATAGAATTGTTCGTGCTATACCCGAAGGTAAAGTTATGACTTATGGTCAGATTGCAGAAGATGCAGGAGATAAACATCTTGCCCGGGTTGTGGGAAATGTGATGCATAAAAACCCTGTACCGTTCTGGCAACTGGCCCGGGAAGTTGGTTTTGAGGCACAGGAACCAGAGGAGCAGTGGAAGGATTTTGTGATGGTGCCATGTCATAGGGTTGTAAATGCTGTTGGTAAAATGGGTGCCAACTTTGGAATGGGCGGACCAGAAGTTCAGGCAAAAATGCTTAGGGCAGAAGGTGTGGAAGTTATTGAAGGTAAGGTAGATATAAAGCGTTATGGGGTTTAAGACTAACCTGAACACTTTAATCAATCTCAATATGCTTACCGTGTTATAAGTTTTTACAACACTTCGCTAATTCTTACACCAAAGTTTTCATCAGAAACAATAATTTCTCCGTATGCTACTAGTTTTCCGTCTTTAATAATTGGACTTGGGTAATCGGCGTAGGTGTTTAATTCAAGAATTGTGCCTTCCTGAATAGATTTGATTACTTCTTCACTTTGATAGCAGGAACCTAGCAGCACAGAAAGATAATTTTCTTCAGTGTAAGTTACATCTGGCAGATTTTTATCATCACCACTGGAAACTCCAACGGAGCATTTTTCATTACGGATGCTGGCCAGCACTGGTAAGATTGAAACATCAGGGCAGCCGTCGCCACGTTCCCATTTAGAAACAGCCTTGTCAGAAATGTTGATTTTTTCTGCAAGCTGTTTTTGAGTTCAGGGGAACATTTTTGCTTTCGAAACTAAGGATTAAGTTTTTGCCAGCAAAGTATTCATTATTACTATAAACCTGCATTTTATGTGCAAAATTTTCTGCGTAATGTGGATCATCTATCATTCCAAAATGTTCCCAAACGAATTCTTGACGGGTTCTTGGATTTAGACAATAGAAGTCTGGATGTAAAGTTACGTTGCCAACTTGGACAGGGTATTCATAGCGGAAGGGAATATGCAGTTTTTCTTGATTTGGTACAGTTGTTTTTTCCAGATAGCTAATTGCATTTTGTAATTGTATTTTTCTTGATTCCAGTGCTTCCCAATTTGAAAATGGTGATAATTTTTCTAATAATTACGAGGAGAGTTGGAGAAACGCAATTTCCCCCGTAGCAAAAAAATGTCTGATGAATACAGAAAGAAAAACAAGGAATAGATTACTTTTCTGCACCAACTTCTACACAGCTTCGGGCAGGTTTTCCTGTGAAATTTTAAAAATCTCTTGTAATATTTCTGAGCCACTTCTTTTTGAAGTAATGAATGATTACAACTGGCATTTTTTCGAATTCATCCAGATAAAGAATAAAATATACCCAGAGTGGTGGAAGTTTTAATACAAAGGCTGCCAGTAATCCCAGTGGAACTGAAACACACCACATGGAAATACAATCCATAATAAATCCGAATTTAGCATCACCGCCGGCACGGAAAATTCCACAAATCAGAACTGTATTTACAGAGGCACCAAAAATTGATGCTGCATTAATGAACATAAGAATGTTTCTGTAATGAGCGGCTGTATCCGTAAGCTGTGCAAGAAGAGGCATAATTGGATAACAACACAAAAGAAGAACTGAACCTGCCGCACCAGTAAGAATAGTACTAAAAATCAGACGTTTTGCGTTTCTTTCAGCTAAAGCTAAATCTCCGCTTCCCATTGTTTTTCCAAGAACAACAGCTCCACCGTAAGCCATACCAAAACACAGAACTGTTGCCAGCTGGCGAATAATATTTACTACAGAGTTTGCGGCAACGATATCTTCTCCCAAGTGACCAAGTATTACAGTGTACATAGAAAAACCTGCACCCCAAACTAATTCATTTCCCAGAGCTGGCAAAGAAAACTTAATAAAATCCAGATTCAATACCTTGTTATAACTGAAGATGTTGGTGATTTTAAAGCGTACATCCTTTTGTGTTGAGGCATAAATCATACAGAAAATAAGTTCTATAATTCTGGCGATTGTTGTGGCAATTCCTACACCAACTATTCCCATTTTCAGTACAAAAATAAAAACGGCATTCAATACAATGTTCAAAAGAAGGGCAACGGTAGTAATAATTGTAACAATCTTTACGCGCTCGATACTTTTGAATCCTGCCTGATAAATTTGTGAAATTGAAAAACAGATGTAGGATAAACTTACGGCTCTTAGGTAAGAAGCACCAGTTTCTATAAGTGCAGCATCTGTTGTAAAAATGTGCATTAAAGCTTTTGGAGCAAGCATTGTGGCTACAGAAAAAATCAGGCCTGCAGAGGCAGAAATTCTAAGAGCAGTTCCGTGAAGAATCTGAATGGATTTTACATCATTTTTTCCCCAGTACTGAGCAGCCAGCATTACAAGACCGGAAGAAAGTCCTGTAGCAATCATTATCATAATGAACATAATTTGACCGGCGAGGGAAGAAGCGGCAATTGCAGTCTGACCAACAAAGCCCAGCATAATTACATCGGCAGAGCTGACTGCGGCAGAAATAAGGTTTTGTGCTGCAATAGGGCCAACAACTTTTATCAGAGATTTATAAAATGATTTAGATTCTTGAGTCATGAGGATAATATAGAATATTGGATAAAAAGTTACAAACAGACCGTAATAATTTTTGTAAAATTTGAAAAATAATTATAGAGATTTGTAATACTTTTTTTTTAGTGGAATTTGTATAATCTAGCCATGTTGTACGAGAATAATACTTATGATCAGGAACGAGCCCTTTACGGACTTCAGGATGCTGTAATTAAGAACTGTAGATTTTGCGGTCCTGCAGATGGCGAATCCTTTTTGAAGGAATGCAAAGGTATTCAAGTAAGTGACTGCTTTATGGATTTGCGTTATCCACTTTGGCATGTTACAGATGGTGTTCTTGAAAACTGTGAAATGACAGAAAATTGCCGTGCAGCCCTTTGGTATGATAAAAATATTCGCATTGAAAACTGTAAGATGATGAGTATAAAGGCCCTTCGTGAATGTGAAAATGTGGTGCTTAAAAATACGACAGTTAATTCTCCTGAATTTATATGGAAGGTTCGGGGCCTTGAGATTGATAATGTTGAAATTCTTGGTAGTGAATATCCATTTTTTGAAGTTCGGGATGCAAAAATCAACAGGCTCAAGATGAAGGGAAAGTATTCCTTTCAGTACGATGAAAATATAGAAATCAGCAATAGTGAGTTTGATACAAAAGATGCGTTCTGGCATTCAAAAAACATGGTGATTCGTGATTCTGTTGTAAAAGGCGAATATCTTGCCTGGTATTCTGAAAATCTGACTTTTATAAACTGTAAGATTATTGGAACTCAACCTTTCTGTTATTGTAAGAATCTTGTTTTAGAGAGCTGTACAATGGAACAGTGTGATTTGTCTTTTGAACGTTCTGAAGTTCAGGCTACAGTTATTGGAAAAATCGACAGTATAAAGAATCCTCTTAAAGGCCAGATTAGAGCCGATGGAATTGGTGAAGTTATTCTGGATGAAACCTTTAATTTCAGAACTGACTGTAAAATTATATACTAAAATTCTCCTAATTGATGTGAAATCTCATTTTTTCTTTATACATAAGCTCATCAACAATTTCTACGGCTTCATCTAGCGTGTATGCTGTGTCTGGTAGGAACAGTTTTGAGCCGAGACTTGCGGTAAGATTGTATGGTAGCTTTAGAGTCATAACATTTTTTTCCAGACATTCACTGAATTTTTTACGGAAATAGAAGAAACTTGAATTTTAGGGTATAAATAGTAGTCTATGAAGTTATATATATCGGATTTACATTTTTACGGAGAGCAGCTTATTTCAAATCTGGATAAACGAAACTTTCCAGATGTTAAAGCTATGAACAGTTATATGATTGATCAGTGGAACGCGACAGTGAAGGGTGGGGATCAGGTAATTGTTCTTGGTGATCTTTTTCATACTAAAAATGTGGAGGAAGTAAACTGGGTTTTAAACAGGCTTTCTGGAAAAATCTGCCTTATTGAAGGAAATCATGATTGTATCTGGCTTAAAAAGGAGGGCGTAAATTTAAATCGTTTTGAATGGATTAAGCCTTACGCAGAATTGGATGATCACGGGTACACTGTTATTGCCAGCCATTATCCAACCTTTTGCTATAACCATCAGCATGTACGAAAACCTGATGGTGAACATCGTACTTACATGCTTTACGGTCACGTCCACAACAGTCCTGACGAGCTTCTGGTAAATCAGTTTCAGAATATTACACGACAGACTGTGGTAACAAATGCTCAGGGAATTACAGGTCCAATACCATGTCACATGATAAACTGTTTCTGCATGTTTAGTGATTATAAGCCTTTGTCTTTGGAACAATGGATTAGTGTGGATGAACAGCGCAGAGCTGTGCTATAATCCCACCATGTTTGAAACTTACTTTGGCAAGCTATTATTTTTGTGCCCTCTGATTTTTATTGCAATGCTTCTTTTAGGTAAACTTTTTATAGATTTCTTTACAAAATAAAACAACCACTATGGAACAAATCGATCAGCTTTTGAACGGATATAAAATTATTCAGGATCCTCAGCGTTTTCAGTTTGGAATTGATGCAGTTTTGCTTGCTGATTTTGCTTTGGCCGGGACTGGTTTTAAAGACAGTGTGATTGATTTGGGAACTGGAACAGGCATTATTCCGCTTTTGATGCAGTCGGCAAGAAAGGATGGGACTTTTACGGGGCTGGAAATACAGAAGGGTTCGGCAGAAATGGCGGCAAGAAGTGTAGAACTGAACTGTCTGCAGGAAAAAATCAGAATTGTTGAAGGTGATGTGAAGAAGGTTTCAGAGCTTTTTCCAAAGCACAGTTTTAATGTGGTAACCTCAAATCCCCCATATATGATAAATGAACATGGCCATCAGAATCCAGGAGATTCAAAAGCAATTGCCCGTCACGAGGTTTTATGTACTCTGGAAGATATTGTTGCAGCGGCGGATTATCTGCTTCTTCCTCATGGCAAATTTTTTATGATTCACAGACCATTCCGTTTGCCAGAAATTTTTTTTGCATTGCAGAAACATAATCTGGAACCTAAAAGAATGCGTCTTGTTCATCCTTTTTCAGATAAAGAACCAAATATGGTTTTAATTGAAGCAAGAAAAAATGCAAAACCACGACTGAAAATTGAATCGCCCCTGGTGGTTCGCAATGCTGATGGTGAATATACAAATGAAATAAATGAGATTTACAGATTGTGGGGGAATCTATAGGGTTTTCAGAATGCAATCAACAATTTTAACAGTCTGATTTAAGGCTGTCATATCTGTAGGCAATGCAAAAAGACTCCCTACACCACAGTCCGGATTCTGACGTACAGTTTCTTTCTTTGTAGCAACATAAAAATCACGCTGCTGAATAATAATTCCAGCAATGGCAGTAGCTAAATCCTTCAGTTCTTTATCAGTTTTTTTCTGAATTTTTTCAGCTTTTACAAAAGAAGTGAGAATATCTTTTATATCCGAAATTATATTATTATTTTCAGTTTCTACTATATTAAGTGCATCAATATTAAAATATTGTTCTGTTCGAACAAAAACATACATCTGAAAAAGCGGCTCATTTTCGTACATTTCAAAGAATCTGGTCAGAAGTTTTTTGAAAAATGTTGAAGGAGTGGTCTTTCCATTTGGTATTTGTTCAAGAGATTTTTCTGGCAAAAATCTTACGGCTTCAATTTCTTTTTTGCAGTGATAAACGGTTGCATCATACATGGCATCCCGGTTTTCAAAGTGATTGTAAAGAGAAGCTTTTTTTATTTCCAGGCTTTCTGCAATGTCTGCAAGAGATGTGGCACCAGGACTTTTTTCAAAGGCGCTGGTTATGAAGGATTGAATGATTTTTTCCTGAGAAATATTCTTTTTGCTCATACATATTATATCGGAAACTAACGGGTATTAGTTTATAGAATTAATTAATCCTGCATAAAATCCACTTGAACAGTATATGAATTAATTATATACTCATTTATAATGACATTTTGCACATAAAGTGTCATTTTGCGAGGAGAAACCTAATATGGTATTTGAAGAGAATTACACAATCCCTAAAATGCTAAAAGATTCTGCTGAAAAGTGGCCAGAATTACCTGCACAGTATTTCCGTCCTAATAGAAATGGTGATTTTCAGCCTGTTTTGTACCGTGAAATGTATCAATTCGGTTTGGATTTTGGTGCTGCTTTATTGAATTTAGGAGTAAGACGCGGAGATTTAGTTGGTCTTATTTCTGATAACCGTTGTGAATGGTTGTATGCAGATTTAGGAATTATGGGAATTGGCGCTGCCGATGTTCCTCGTGGATGCGATGCAACAGCTATTGATTTGGAAAAGATTTTTGGTATTACAGAAATCAAATATGTAATCACAGAAAATGGTGCTCAGGTTAATAAAATTGTAGGACTTAAGGATAAAGTTCCTTCAATTCAGACTATTATCGTTTTTGATGAAGATGTAAAACCTGATGTAATGGAAACAGCAAAAGAAAAGAATATTCAGGTTTTGTTCTATTCACAGGTGTTGAAAGATGGTCAGAAATGGCGTATTGAACATAAAGGTGAAGTAGAAGCTGAATTTGAAAAGGGAACACAGAAAGATATTGCTACAATCATCTTTACATCTGGTACAACTGGAACTCCAAAAGGTGTACAGCTTACACATCAGGGATTCCTTGCTCAGCTTGATGAAATTCCAGAACGTATTTATTTAAATCCTGGTGACAGAGCTTTATCAGTTCTTCCTGTTTGGCACGTATTTGAACGCGAAGTTGAATATGTAATTTTGATTCAGGGTGCATCACTCTGTTATTCAAAACCAGTTGGATCAATCCTTCTTGCAGACTTTAAGGCAATCAATCCACATCTTTTACCATCTGTTCCTCGTGTATTCGAAGCAGTTTATGATGGCGTTACAAAGAAAATGCGTAAGGCTGGTGGAATTGTTCTTGCAATGTTCAATTTCTTTGTTGGTGTTGCAAAGGTTCACAAGAGAATGCAGAGAAAGATGTTCAATCAGAATCCTAGCTTTACAAGATATTATCCAGTTCTCTGGTGGATTCTTTTTATTATTCCATGGACATTGATGTGGCCTTTATATTGGTTAGGAGATTTAATCGTATTTAGAAAGATTAAAGCAATGTTGGGAACAAGCTTCCGTGGTGGTATTGCTGGTGGTGGAGCATTCCCTAAGAATATTGATGAATTTTTCTGGTCAATTGGTGTAAATCTTGTAGAAGGTTATGGTTTAACAGAAACTTCTCCAATCGTTGCAGTACGTCCACTTGCAGCTCCAATTTTCCGTACAATTGGTTCTCCTTTGCGTGGTATTGAAGCTCGTGTTGTTGATCCAGTTGATGGATTTGTTCTTGAACGTGGTAAGCAGGGTGTTCTTCAGGTTAAGGGTCCAACAGTAATGAAAGGTTATTATAAGCGTCAGGATTTGACTGACAAAGTAATTAATCCAGAAGGCTGGTTGGATACTGGTGACTTGGCAATTATGACTATTCACAACGAAATCATCATCAAAGGACGTATTAAGGATACAATCGTTTTGCGCGGTGGTGAAAACCTTGAGCCTGTACCTATTGAATCTAAGCTTTGTGAATCACGTTATATTAAACAGGCTGTAGTTGTTGGTCAGGATATGCGTTATCTTGGTGCTTTGATTTTGGTTGATGAAGAAGAAATCAAGAATTACGCTGCTGAGAACGGTATTTCTTACGATACATACGAGGAATTCTTACAGACAGAAGAAGTTCAGAAATTGTATGAAGGTGAAATTGCAAACCTTATTAGTGCAAAGAATGGCTTCAAGATGTTTGAACGTATTGCTAAATTCCAGCTTATTACAAAACCATTTGAAGTTGGTGTAGAACTTTCAGCAAAACAGGAAGTTATGCGCTTCAGAATCAATGAAATCTACAAAGATAAAATTGATATAATGTTCGAAGAATAATTGATTTTAATTTTATAATGATGTAAGGACCGCCTGATGAGGGTGGTCTTTTTTTTACTTGTCGAATTTTCTGGTACGCCGATGTCAGTCATCAGTGTATCACTTTTTTTACTTGCCGATTCCTTGGTACGCTGATGTCAGTCATCGGTGTACCACTTTTTTTTACTTGCCGATTCCTTTTAAATTTATTATTTTAAATCCTATATAATTAATACTTGCATTTTTATAGAGGAACACATATGGCAAAACACGAATTTCAAACAGAAGTAAATCAACTTCTTCAATTATTAATCCATTCACTTTATTCAAATAAGGACATTTTCCTTCGTGAAATTGTTTCTAACGGTTCTGATGCTTTGGACAAGTTAAAGTATCTTACAGTTTCTGATGATGCATTTAAATCAATCAAATTTGAACCAAGAATTGATATTCAGTTTGACGAAGCTGCAAATACTCTTACAGTTCAGGATTCCGGAATCGGTATGAACGAAGAAGACCTTACAAACAACTTGGGTACAATCGCTCGTTCTGGAACAAAAGCATTTATGCAGCAGCTTACAACAGAAGCTGCAAAAGATTCAGCATTAATCGGTCAGTTTGGTGTAGGTTTCTATTCTGCATTTATGGCTGCAAATAAAATTGATGTTTATACTCGCAAGGCTGCAGGTGACGGAAAAATCTGGCACTGGTCTTCTGACGGTACAAATTCTTACGACATTGAAGAAGTTGCTTCAGATTCAGTTGTAGCAAAGAAATATGGATTTGATTCAGCTGCAAAAACTGGTTCTGCTATTGAAATGCATTTGAATGACGACAGCAAGGAATTTGCAAGTCGCTGGAAGATTGAAGAGCTTATCAAAAAATATTCAGATCATATTGCATTCCCAATTTATCTTCATTACGAATCTAAAAAATATGATGATAAAGGAAATGTTACTGCTACAGAAAACAAGGTTGATCAGGTAAACAGCGCTTCTGCTTTGTGGAAGAAGAGCAAGTCTGAGCTTAAAGCAGAGGATTACAACGAATTCTACAAGACAATCGGTCATGATGGACAGGATCCTTTGCACTATGTTCATACACATGCAGAAGGAACTCAGGAATATACAACTTTGTTCTATATTCCACAGACAGCTCCTTTTGATATGTATCAGGCTGATTACAAGAGTGGACTTAAACTTTATGTAAAACGTGTATTTATCACAGATGATGACCGCGAACTTTTGCCAGCTTATCTCCGTTTTGTACGCGGTATTATTGATTCTGAAGATTTACCATTGAACGTAAGCCGTGAAATCCTTCAGCAGAACAGAATTCTTGAAACTATCAAATCATCTTCTGTAAAAAAACTTCTCAGCGAATTCAAAAAGATGGGTGAAGCTGCAGACAAGGCAAAGAAATCTGAAAATCCTACTGATGATGAAAAGAAAGCTATTGAAAAATGGAACAAATTCGTTGCTGCATTCAATCGTCCAATGAAGGAAGGTTTGTACAGTGATTATGCAAACCGAGAAGAAATTGCAGAAATCGTACGTTTCAAATCAACAGATGCTTCTGGAACTGGCGAAAACAATTACACAAGCTTTGCAGATTACGTTCAGCGTATGAAGCCAGATCAGAAAGCTATCTACTACATCAGCGGAAGCGACGAAAAGAATCTCCGTGCAAATCCACTTTTGAAAGCTTATGTAAACAAAGGCTTTGAAGTTCTTGTTATGGATGATGATATTGATGACATTGTTATTCCAGGCTTCGGAAAATACAAAGACTTTGAACTTAAAGCTGTAAACCGTTCTGGTGCAGATGAAGATCTTGGTGGCGACAAAGAAGAAGCTAAAAAGAAGGAAGAAGAATTCAAGCCAGTTGTAGAAAAAATCAAGAATGCACTTGGTGAAAAGGTTAAGGAAGTTAAGCTTTCTAAGACTTTAAGCGGCGAAAATCCATCTTGTATTGTTGTTGATGAAAACGACCCTTCTTACCAGATGATTCAGATGATGCGTGCAATGGGACAGGTTGGTCCAGATTTGAAACCAATTCTTGAAGTAAATGGTGAACATCCACTTGTTTCTAAAATCAAGGATGCTGATGATGCAACAGTTGCAGATATTTCTGAAGTATTGTTCGATCAGGCACTTTTGATTGCAGGCGTAGAATTGAAGGAACCTGCAAACTTTGTTAAGAGTTTGAATAATCTTCTTAGCAAATAATAAGAGTTAAATAAAAAAAAGAATGCTCTTGATTTGAAGTGTACCTCAAAAGTTGGAGACAATTTTTGAGGTACATTTTTTTTAATGTAGGATTAATTAATCCTACATTAAATTAGAAGTGGAACTTTCCACCAACTGAAAAACTTGTTGAAAGAATAATATCATCATTTTCCAATTTCATATTTGTTGTAAATAAATTGTATGCAATATCGTTAGAACCTGGCTTAAAGAAATCAAAACATGTAGAAACAAAGAGAGAAGCAAAAGAACTGTTTAATACATTCCAGTTTACACGAACACTTGAATAGAAATTTTCTTCAAACTTTCTATATGTAGATAAAGTATCCATTTTTGCTTCAAACTCTGGGTAATATGCATAATCAAACCATGCTAACTTGAACAGTGATTCAATTTCAAAGCTGAATATTCCTGCAGGAATCTGAGAACCTAGACCTATATAAGAAACACCAGCAATTTTACCATCTTCATTATCAAATTCTCTGGCATATCCAAAAATTGTGTACAGCTTCCTTGAACCGCTTTGTAGATAGAAATCAAGCATTCCATTTGTGTTTATTGATGTATTGATATCACTTAAACCATTGCCTATAAAGTTCAATAAACCAATAGTAATACCGTTATTTTCTTTTGCAATGTTGATTAAACCAATTTGAATACCATCTACAACCGATGCAACATTCAATACTCCAGAAATCTGAAGTCCTTTTACTTTTCTAGCAATATTTGTTACCCCAGAAACTTGAGCACCATTTAAGTCTTTACCAATGTTTGCAACACCACTAGCCTGGAAACCAGATACATTTCTTGCAAAATTGAATACACCAGCAGCCTGTGCACCTTCAATATTATGAGCAATGTTGAAAACTCCGGAAAGTTGAGCTCCCTTTAAGTTTTTTGTAATATCAAAAACACCAGCAGCCTGTGCACCACAAATGTTTCCTGAAGATAAATTGAAAACTCCAGCGTATTGTCCACCAAAAATAGAACCTTTTGAAATATTGAAAACATCTGAAGCATTAATGCCATAAACATTGTTTGACAAGCTTCCAACAATACCGAACGAAAAATTAACAGTATCTGAATTTGTATTTACAATAGGGAGTCCTGGTACAAAGAAAACGTTTATACCGAAGAATTTTGAAAAATCTACATCTATATCAAAATAAAAATCTTCTTCCTCTTCTTCAGATTCTTTATCTTTTGAGTTCTCTTTATCACTGGAAGAAGTTTCTGTTCTTTCGATTATTATTGAAAATTTATGAGCTTTTTTATTCTTTTTAGTGAGATCATCTATATCTAAGGTTTCTTCCTCTAAATCAGGCAGAGCTTCTGTAGCTTTTTCTGGAACTTCTTCTATAACTTCTTCGGAGTTTTCAGTTTCTGCTAGTGCTTCAGATTCTTCTGTTGAGTCACCTCTAAGTCGGTTTGATTTTCGTTTGATTGATCCTAAGGAATTCTGATCAAGCACATAAACCTGATCTTTTTCCAGAATGAAAGTTCCTTGCTTTGTTGAGTATTCATCAATAATCAAAGCTGAATATTGTCCAACAGGAAGAGCCATGAAGATTGGCTGGCCGGCGGTTTTATTTATTTCAGAAATTAGTTTGTCATTTGAATCACGAATAATAAATCGACCTTTTGCATCTTTTGAAAGAGAAAGCATTGAGTCAGCAATTGTAAGGTCAGATAAAATTAAATCTCCTGAACCAACCAGTGTAATATTGTAGTTAGGATGCTGAGGACCAGCTTTACTTGCTTCAGTTTTAGAAAGAGTGTCGCTGAAGGCATATGAGTACAGTTCGTTAAGAGTAACTTTGTTATCTCCAGAAGTATCTGCAGCTCCACGAAGACCTGTAATCATTGCGTTTGTAAAATAAGAAGATTCAATTTCATCAGATTCTTGAGATGATTCGTTGTCTGAGCTTGAAGAAAGGTAAGCGTGACCTGTAACTACGGATGAATCATCAATGAGGAAAGGCTTACGTTTCTGTCCACCTTTTGTACGAATGAAGTTACCTGAGTAACAGGAATCAAGAATTACAACGTGAATATCGCTTGGAACTTCTGTAATTGCTGCTTTCAGTTTGGAATAATCGTATTTTGAATTACCGAGTAATAATGCATTTTCATCAGAGTGACCTGAATAATAGAAAATAAACTCAGAACGTTTTGTCTGTCCTGATTTTGAATTTATTGCATCTGTAATTTCTTTGAGGGCAGAATCAATATTATCTTTTGTTGGATCAATCAAAATGCGGCTGTTTTCATCTGTAACGCCGCCAATTTCTGACATAGCATTTTTAAAAGATAAGGCATCACTTCCTGCATATAAGAGTCTTTCGCGACCTTTTCCACCGTCATTTGCACCAATATAGATAGCATAACGGTCAACACCGTTTACACTTTCATCAACAATTGTGACAGCATACACTTGGCAAATATTATAAATCAAAAAAACACATAATAAGGTTATAAACTTTTTCATAAATAAACTTCTCCAATTTATTTTTCAAGCACAAAGGATATTGCTTCTGTCTTTTTTGGTAAATATTTTAGTGCCTGGATGTATTCAATATTTGTTGGTTCCTTAAGCTTTTTTGTAATATCTTCCAGGCTGAATTCCTGTTTTGAGCTGACCATAATAAAGCATTCATAATCAGGAGCATCATCCAGTTCATAAGAAAAATCTAGTGGTATCTCGTCTGTTCCATGTTTAAGAACCTCGGCATTCCAGCTGTTTGCAGGGAAGTGTCTTGTAATGCTTCCGTTTCCATCAACACTAAAAATCACACCGTAATTATTGCGGCCAGCGGTATATGTAATCTGAATGACATCTCCTTGCGCAGCGGTACTTCCATTTAATAAAGCTTGTATTTCATTACCCTTCTGACGATACAAAATAAGATTGGAAGCCTCATCGGAAACTGATATAGAACCTTTTGTTCGTTCTGTAGAATGTGCTGTTTTTGATTTTATAGATGTAAGACCTGCAGGTAAAGCAATTGCGGCAACAAAAACAGCAGCTGCGGCATAAGAAGCAATTTTGAACATCTTGAAGTTATTTTTTTTGCTGGATTTGACTTCAGAAACAGTTCCAGAAAGCTTTGCCTGAACTGCTTCATGCATGTTTTCCACACTATATTTATTCAGTATCTGGATATTTGAATTTTTTAATTCATCTAAAGCTAATTCTATGGATTCTTTTCCGTAAACTGAGTAGTAATCTTCTGCTTTTAATTCTTTTGCGTAGATTTCTTCAATAATTCTACTTGGAATTGCCATATTTGCCTCCTGCATATTCACTTAACTTGTTAAGGCGTTTTCTGATTCCAGAAACTGACATTCCAATTTTTTCAGCAGTTTCTTCCAGAGTATAGCCGTCGACATAGTGTAGAATTGCAATCTGACGATCTTTGCCGTCGCGTTCAGAAAATATGCAATCAAGTAAAATCGAAGTTTCAATTTTCTGTTCGTTCAAAGAACTCGCATTATCTTCTACTAATTCTGCAATAACTTCAAATTCTGGGCCGTTGCGTAATTTATCAGCACGAATTTTATTCAGGCAGACGTTTGTAGCCATTGTGTATAAATAACTTACGCAAATATCCGAGATTTTAGACTTTCTTTCAATGAGGCGCACAAATACATCCTGCATGGCATCAAGAGCTTTTTCCTCGTTTTTCAAAAGAAAACGGCAGCGTCTTAATACCATTGGGCCGTACTGGCGATAGAGAGTGTCAAAATCGTCCATTGATAAAGTTTTCATTGTAGAATTTTTCCCTGTCTATTTATGTAACAGATTGGAAAGAAGATTGTGTTACTTTAAACGAAAATATTTTTATTCTAATAGTTGTTGCAGGTTTTATGAATGTTTGTTTTAACATATTCATCGCCTGCTCCGCGAATAACTTCTGCCATTTTTTCTGTAAGATGTTTAGCGGCAATAGGTTCCGACAAATCTTTGTAGTCGTTAATTGAAATAACAGGAAGCATTTTAAAATCGTAATAATATGATTCAACATGGTTGTATGACCAAAGAGGATCGTGCTTTCCAAGACCATATTTATCACTACCACCGATGAAAATTGGAAGAACATCACATCCGCAATAAAGGGCAATTCTGGCAGCACCCTTTTTATATTGATTCTGACCGTGGCGGGGAGTTCGGGTTCCTTCTGGGAAAATTATTACGTTACAACCCTTATCTGTGAGTTTTTTACATTCAACACACATATCTTCAAAAGTTGTTGTATTAGTGATGTAAGCTTGTTTGATTACACCGCGTAAAGGGGTGCGAGTAAGGCTGCCACGAACAATACATGTAGAATTTGGAACTAAAGACATTATGTAAACAAAGTCTAGCAAAGAAGGATGATTAGCAATTATGATTTTACTGTGAATGTTATGGTAAGCTTCTAAATCATCAACGACTTTGTATGACACTCCAGAAATCTGAAGCCAGCGCAGAAAGTTTCTGAATGTATGAGAAACGTATTCTCTGGCACGAACACCAAAGTCTAGTTCTTTTTTTGAAAAGAGTCTTATAAAAGGGAATGCAAAAATTGCCAGAAGAACTGCACCAATACCAAAAACACAAATGGCAAGGATCTTCATAAAACAACAGTAACCATTTAAAAAGATATTGTTTATTTTGGGCAAATCCTTATGACTATACAGTTCTTTTTCATCGTTTTGTTTCTTGGACATATAATTTCTCTTATTTTATAATATACCTTAAAAAATCTGCTGGTGAATTAGTTACATTTGAAAAATCCTCAAATATAACACAGTTCTCTTTTTTTTCAGCACTAAGTAGACAAGCAAATGCCATAGGAATGTTTTCTGCAGGACGTTTATCTCCGTACTGTTCGGGAACCAGCTCATCTGCATATACAAGAATCAATTCTTTTTCAGTGCCAGCTAAAACTGGAGAAACGGCCAATTTAAAAGCATCTGCAAAGTTATTTTTAGAAGGATAAACAACAGAGTATCCACCTTTCATTCCAAATGCTAAAGTTGCAGAAGAAATTGGAGTGTTGAAAACAGAAAGAGAAAATCCAGCAGGTAAAATCATTCCGTCTTCAATCAGACCTTTATTAATAGTGAATTCTCGTTCGATTTCTCCACGTAAAGAAATAAAAACAACTTTAGTATCTTTGTTCACGTGTGACTTTTCCAGAAGATTATGAACTACATGAACTGTCATTTTTGTAATCTGACTAAGGCGTCGACGGAATAAAGGATCTGTGTATTCAAGTTTAGGCGATTCCTTAATTTGTTCGATTTGGATTTTGTCATCAGCCCAATCTGACCATAATTTTTCATCATCGGAAAGCCCTGGAGCCCATGCTGTAATGTTTGATAAATAAAAGTTTTTCATAGGTTATTCTATTCCTGAATCCAAATATTACACTGTAAATATACTATATTATATGGGAAATTTTCAAGACAGATGTAGTTAAACGGTTAATTAGAGTAAAAAACTGCATTGTTTTCAATAATTTTCAAGTGTTATTTTTGTTATATATTGCAAATTTACAAGGTTTTTAATATGATAACGTATTGTATAATATTTTATTAATTTAGTTGAAGGAAAAAATAATGGACGAATTGAAAAATGAGATTAAAGAAGTAATTATCTCATCTCTTCAGCTTGAAGATATTGAACCAGCTGATATCGTTGATGAAGATCCTCTTTTTGGTGATGGTTTAGGATTGGATTCAATCGATGCTTTGGAACTTGGTGTAGCACTTAAGAAAAAATTTGGTATTAAATTTTCAGGAGAAAGTACTGAAAATAAAAAATATTTTGCATCTGTAAATGCTTTGGCAGAATATATTAGCGAAAACAAATAGGAGTTTGTTATGTCTAAAGATGAAATTTTCGACAAATTAAAGAACATTTTGGTTTCAGAATTTGAACTTGATGAAGGTGATGTAACACCTGATGCTCTTCTTGGTGATGATTTGGATCTTGATTCAATCGATTCTATTGACCTTATCGTAAAGATGAAGGAATTCATGCCAGCTGACAAAGGAAACGTTGATCCATCAATCTTCAAAACAGTAAAAACTGTTCAGGATGTAGTTGATGCTCTTGTTCCTTACATGGCTTAATGTATAACGAGATTTGATGAAGAAATTCCTGAAAGGCTTATTATACGGCATAGCGGCAGTTTATCCGATTCTTGTATTTTCACTATTGGTGATTTTCAAGATTGATACTAAAGTATTGTCGCTGTGTATAATCTTACTTGGCTTTACTTTTTTTATAAGTGCAACAGGAAACAAAAAGATCGGTAACGGGGGAAAACGAACGATGGAATGGAGACCGTTCCTAAGTTCAATTCTTTTTCTTTCTGCCGGTCTTTTTTGTTTTATAACAGGAAAAGATTTATTCTTAAAATTGTATTCTGTTGTAATAAGTGTGACCTTCCTTTTTACGTTTGGAAGTACTTTATTTTTTGAACCTACGATAATTTTTAGATTTGCAACCCTTGCTGATAAATCAATTATAGGTTCGCCATATGAAAACCAGGTAAAAAGATATTGTAGAAACGTAACAATTATTTGGTGTTGCTTTTTTATTTTTAATGGCTCTATGGCAGCTTACACCACATTTTGTTGTTCAAAAGAAGTGTGGGCTATCTACAATGGTGGAATTTCCTATGTTTTAATGGGATTGTTGTTTGCCGTGGAATTCTTAGTAAGAAAATTGGAGAACAGAAAAATGGTACAAAAAAGTCCAATAACTAAATTTAATGCAGATTCAAGAAAAGATGATTACATTATGTGTTATGACGGTTTGTGGTCTCAGGGAAACTACAAAACATGGAAAGATCTTCTTGTTGATGTTGCAAAAATGAGAGCCTATTTGGAGGCTAATAATACAGAGAATTATGTTTTACATTGTGAAGACAATTGGTACTTTATATGTACTTTTATTGCTTTGTTGCAGTGTAAAAAATCAATATATATTACACAGACAATTTCTGAAAATTACATGGCAGAAATTTTGAACCCAGAAACAGAATTCCTGACAGATCAGACTGTGGATGCTTCAATTCCAAGCATTTTAATTCCAGATTTAATCGAAAAAGGTGCTATGCCTTCTGAAACTGAAATCAGAAAAACCCCAGCTATATCAGGTGATAACTCAAAAATCTACCTTTATACATCAGGAAGTACAGGAAAGCCAAAAGCAATTTTACACAATCTGGATGAAATTGAAAAAGACAATCAGACTGTAATTTCTCTTTGGGGTGATGAATATTTTAAACGTAAGCTTATTACTACAGTAAGCCAGCATCATATTTATGGTTTCTATTGGTGTATTTGTCTGCCATTTACAATTGGTGTTCCATTCCGACGTAAGCGTGTAGAGTTCCCTTCTGAATTTGAAGATATGACAGATACATCTTATGTTCTTGTTTCAACACCTGCGTTTATTAAGCGAACTGTAGAAGCTGAAGAATCCCTGAATATGAAAGATATTTTCATTTCTACAAGTGGTGGAGCTCTTTCTGAAGAACTGGCTGTAAAAGCAGAAAAATTATTTGGATTCTGTCCAATGGAAGGTTATGGTTCTACAGAAACTTCTGGTATTGGTTACAGACAGCAGAGCAGAGACGGTCTTTGGATTACTCCTTATGATTGTGTAGAAGCATGGATTGGTGAAAATGGTTGTTTAAATGTAAAATCACCATTCATTAGTGACCCTAATGGTTTTGCTACTTCTGATCTGGCAGAAATCAGGGAAGATGGAAAAATTCTTCTTAAAGGACGTTCTGATTCAATCGTAAAAATTGAAGAAAAACGTATTTCCATGACAGAGGTAGAAAACCGACTTTATGAATCTGGACTTGTTCAGGATGTAAGCGTTGTTGCTTTGACAAATGATGTTCGTCAGTATCTGGCAGCTGTTATCGTGTTTAATGAAGAAGGTAAAAAGAAATTTGAAAATATGGAAAAACTGGCTATAAACCGTTATTTCCATGATTTCTTAATGAAATACTTTGAAAATGTAGTAATTCCTAAAAAGTGGAGATTTGTAGAAAAAATTCCTACAGATGTTCAAGGAAAGAAACATAAATTAGAAATTATTGCAATGTTTGGAGATAAATAAATGAAAGAAGCAAATTTGCACAGTATTGAAAACGAAACAATTATTTCTAAAGAAGAAAATGCAATCAGCTTGGAATTTGTAATTCCTGCTGCCAGTGATTTTTTTGATGGTCATTTTCCAGAATACAAATTATTACCTGCTGTTGCTCAGTTTGAAGTTGTAACACGTTTTTCACGCAAGTATTTAGGAACTCAGCGTTATGTTCCAAATATTAGACGTATTAAATTTGTTGCCCCAATCAGACCTGATACAAAAGTTCATTTGGATTTAACTTATAAGGTTGCAAAAGGTTCAGTCGCTTTTACATTGTCTGATGCAGATGTTGAAGGAAAAGTTTATTCAACAGGATCTTTTGAAGCTTTGCCAGAACAGCAGTAAGAGGTTGATGCTTTAATGATTCCTGGATTTGTTGTTCCTGTTTATAATCATGGTGCTGCACTTGAAGGTGTTATTAAAAATCTTATTTCCTTTAATTATCCTATTATTATAGTTGATGATGGAAATAACGAAGCAAATAAAGCCTATATTAATGATGTAGCAAGTAAATATCCTCTTGTAACTTTAGTTACACGTCCAAAAAATGGTGGTAAAGGCCAGGCTATGAAGGATGGTGTACGTAAGGCTAAAGAAATGGGATTAACACATATTCTTCAGATAGATTCCGATGGTCAGCATGATGCAAGTCGTGTTGGTTATTTCTTGGAACAAGCAGAAAAATATCCTGAGGCAATAATATGTGGTTATCCTGAATATGATAAATCTGCACCTAAAGCACGTGTAAATGGTCGTAAAATTGCAAATGGCTGGGTACACATTGTTACACTTTCAAATGAAATTGTTGATGCATTAATCGGATTTAGAGTTTATCCTGTTGATTCATACATTAAAGTTTTGGACAGTCCAGTATATATCGACAGCCGAATGGGTTACGATGTAGATATTCTTGTTAAAATGTACTGGATTGGCACTCCTGTAATATCAGAACCTGTAAAAGTATCTTATCCAACTGATGGAATTTCAAATTTTCGCAATGTCAGAGATAATTTGCGCATTTCTGGTACTTATGCACGATTGTGTCTTGGAATGTTTATTCGGTTACCAAAACTCATTGTAATGAAAATAAAACGAGGAAAGGCAAAAAAGGCCGCATAACTATTTATGGAAAATCCAGATACAATTCACTGGGCAGATGAAAAAGAAGCAATAAAAACAAATCGTCCTCTGAAAATAATACTTTTATTATTAAAGCATTTACCAGGCTGGCTTGTTCGTACTGTAATTTATCCTGTAAGTTTCTTTTATTATATTTTTTCCCCACGGGCAAGAAATGAGTCATATCGTTATCAAAAGCAGTTGAAGAAATTTACAAATGGTGAATGTCCTAAGAAAATTCGTGCTTATCGTCAGATTTTGTCTTTTGCACTTTGTATTATGGAAAAAATGCAGGGTTGGCTTGGTCAGATTGAATACAGCACAGTTGAATATCAGAATGATGATATAACCCCTCTTATAAATCAGCTTAAAGAAAAAAAAGGTGCATTATTGATAGCTTCCCATCATGGAAACATTGAATTAATGAGAAGCTTGTCGGGTTATTGCAGTAAACTTGTGGGTTTTGAGGTTCCAATTATAGTAGTTATGGAAGTTGCCACAACTGAACAGTTCACTAAAACTCTTAAAGAAATTAACGGTGAAGTTTCCCACAATGTAATCAATTCTGCAGATATTGGACCAGATACTATTGTTTATCTTATGGAACAGATAGAAAAAGGCGGTCTGGTAATAATTGCCGGAGACCGTACTTCTGCTCATGCAAGAGATAAAATTATTGTTCAGGATTTCCTTGGTAAACCTGCACCATTTCCATATGGAACATTCTTAATTCCGTTTTTGTTGAAATGTCCTATTTATTATATGTTTGGATTAAGAAGTAAAACTTCAATTTTTTATCCTAAGCAGAGATTGTATCTTGAAAAATCATTGATAAACACAGATTGTTCCAGAGAAGAAAGAGAAGATAATATAAAAGCTTTGTGTGCAGAATTCTCTGAAAAACTGGAAAAATATACAAAAATGTACCCATATCAGTGGTATAACTTTCATAATTTCTGGAATTTGTAATGAAAAAAATTTTAGCGTTGTTTCTAACATCTTTATTAGTTTCTGGTGCTTTTGCGCAAGGCCTTTCATTAAGATCTGTTTGTGAAGGATTGTCTAAAACTCCAAACACAACAGGAGATTTCCTTCAGATTAAAACTGTGAATTCAAATGGACGACAGCTTAAGTCTTCTGGAAAATTCATAATCGCTAAAGAAGGAATTATGTGGAAAACTTTAAAACCATTTCCTTCCAGCCTTGTAATTACTGAAAATACCATGATTCAGACTGCTGGCGACGGAACAAAATCAGTGATGAATGGTTCAGATAATCAGATTTTTCAGAATATTGCACAGACTTTAAGTTCGGTATTTGCGGGAAACTCTGCAATTCTGGAAAAAAACTTTGATGTAGATTTTAAGGAAGTAGAAGCAGGAAAATGGATTGTAGTCCTTACACCAAAGGATTCAACGATTGGTTCTGTAATGAAAACATTAACTCTTGAAGGAAGTATTTCATCTGCAAATGTGATTCTTAGTTCATTGGAACTGGCAGAAGCTTCAAATAATAAAATTCGTTACGAATTTTCTAATCAAAATTATCCAAAGGAATTGACTGCTGATGAAAAAGCGAACTTTACAATTAACTAAGTTTACTGGAAAACAAACACTGAATATCTGGTTGATTTATCATCTTGGAATTCTTTTGTTTTTTGCATCAATTCTTCTTTTCTTTCATAACCAAATTAAAATTGATTCTGACCTTTTTAATTTAATTCCAAAATCATTTTCTATGGATTCGGTAAAAAAAGCTGATGAAAAAATGACTTCTATTACCAGTCAAAATGTATTTATTCTTGTAGCTAATCCAGAATTTTCTACAGCAAAAGAAGTTGCCGAAAAGATTTATACATCACTGAATGGCAGTGATAATTTTGAATCCTTGTCTTTGTATAATGATATGGGTTCACTTACAGACGTAACTGATTTTTTGTACAAATACCGCTGGAACATGCTGGATAAGGCCACTGTGGATTCTATAAATTCTACTGGAGGAGCTGAAAAGTTCGCTATGAATGCTTTGTCTAAGGCTTATGGTGGTTTTACAATGCTTCCTTTGGATAATCTAGATTCAGATCCATTTATGCTTACAGAATATAATCTGACAAATTATCTTGAAGCACTTCAGAGTTCAGGTACAGCAATGACTTTAACAGACGGAGTTCTTGCTTCTGAGTTTGAAGGCAGCTGGTACGTTATGCTTCGTGGTGTTTTGAGCAAAAAAGGAAGTACACTGGCGGCAAAATCCAATGGAATTACAGAAATCTATTCAATCTGTAATGAGATTGTTGCGGCTTCAGATTCTGACAGTGTGAAGGAAACCCGTTTTGTTTATTCGGGAACTCCATATCATAGTCACCAGAGTTCAACGTCAGCATCAAAAGAAATAAAACTGATTGCAATTATTTCTATGCTGATAGTTATTGTTATTTTAATTCTGGTATTCCGTTCACCAAAACCACTCATTTTTTCAGTGGGCTCAATTTTGATTTCTGTGAGCGTGGCATTTTTAGCAACACTGGCAGTTTTCCGAAAAATGCACATAATCACTTTGGTTTTTGGAACTTCTTTGATAGGTTCCTGTATAGATTATAGTCTTCACTATTTTTCTCATTGGGCTGGAAACAAAGAAATGAAAACTGGTGAGGAAATCAGAAATCATCTTTTGCCAGGTCTTACAATGGCTATTATTTCATCTGGAATATGTTTTGCAATTCTACTTTTTGCGCCATTTACACTGCTCAAGCAAATGTCTCTTTTCTGTTTAACAGGATTAATAAGCTCTTACCTTACAACAATTGCAATTTTCCCAAGTATTCCATTACCTGCAGGAAACAGAGAATTGGGAACTGTGGAAAAATTTAAAAAACTTTCACAGATTATGCAGAATAAACTGGTTGGACGTATTGTAATCACTGTACTTTTTGCTTTTTCTATTATTTCGATTTTTGTTTGCAGAAAGAATGTGACTATAAAAAACAATCTTCTTTCTCTTTACAAGATGGAAGGAAAGCTGCTGGAAGATGAAATTGAAGCCAGCAAAATTATTCAGTATAGTCCTTCCGGCTGGTATTTGATTAGTGGTGAAACTGAAGAAGAGTGTCTTAAAAATGAAGAAGCTTTTAGAAAAGATTTTGAAAGCTTTACTGAAGGAAAATTGGGTTATATAAGTACATCACTTTTTGTGCCTTCAATCCAACGTCAGAAAGAATCACAGGCTGCTGCTAAAAAGCTTCTTGAATTATCAGAAAATCAGCTGGAGGCTTTGGGATATGAGCCGGAATATGCTCAAGCTCTTAAACAACAGTTCTCAGTTAATGAAAATAATTATATTTCTATTGAAGCAGGCAACATTCCTGAATTTCTTGCCAGTTCAATTTCTTCTGCATGGCTTGGAAATGTAGGTGGAAAATATTATTCAGTTCTTCTTCCTAATAAGGTTGGGGAATACGACAGCTTTAAGACTCTGGCAGATAAAAACGAAAATGTTTATTTTATAAGCAAAAGTGCAGATGTAAGCCGAGATCTTGATAAACTTACTGTAATGGTTCTGGAATTCTTTATAGTTGCGTATGTATTGATGTTTATTATGCTTAAGTTTTTCTATAGCTGGAAACAGGCAATAAAGATTATTTCAGTTCCTGTACTTATAATTCTTGTTACTGTAGCAGTTTTCGCTATTGCAAAAATCAATCTGGAATTCTTCTCTGTGACAGGACTGATTCTGGTATTTGGACTTGGACTGGATTACATCATCTATATGATGGAAAATGAAAAGAAGGAAGATGGAATTGGAAAGGTTCTGGAACCATTTTCAACTGCACTTTCCTTTATAACTACAGTCATTTCTTTTGGTGCTCTTGCATTAAGTGCTTTTCAACCAGTACATTTAATCGGTTTGTCTATTGTAATCGGTCTTTCAACTGCATATGTAAGTTCTTTCTTTTATGGAAGAGCAGGAAAGAAGGAGAAATAATTGAAAAAGATTGTTTTTCTTTTGATAATATTTGCTTTGTCTTTGGCAGGATGTAGTACAACAAAAATTGAACATACTACAAGTCCTGTTTATGTAACAAACACAAAGGTTATGTATCTTCTTCCTTTGGAAAATATGGAAGGTGAAATAGACAGTTACCAGCTTTTGAACGGGCGTTTTGGTGACAGTAAATTCACCTTATTGTGTTATATGATATGTAACAGCAGAGAAATCAGCATTGATTTATTGAATGATTTTGGAACAGACATGGGAAATCTTCAGTATGATGGTAGCTCTGTTAATTTTACTTCAGCAGTTTTTCCTGAAAATTTGAAGGCAGAATATATTTTGCTTGATATTCAGAATGCCTATTACCAGGTTGGCGCTTTGCAGGAAGCATACAAGGCAGTAGGATTGAGTTTTGAGGAAGAAATTCAAGGTGAAACTGTTATAAGAAAGATAAAAAACGGCAAGAAAATCATTGAACTGATTACAAAAAATGGTAATTCCGTTAAAATACAGAACAATCTCCGAGGTTATGAATATAATCTGACGGAAGGTGAGGAATAGGCTTTTATGGAGTTTTACATTTCAAAACCAGGCGTTATGTGTTGTGCAGGAACTTCTTTGGAAGAACTGTGGACATCAGTAATAACAGGTAACCAGAAAGGTATTAAAAAAGTAAAAACTGAAACTAATGAAGAGTTTTACGCTGCAAGAATTGATGATGATAAATTAAGTCCAACAACAGCTCGCTTGGATATGAAAGTTATGCGTATTGAAGAAGCAGCTCTGAATCAGATTGCAGATGATATTGAAGCAGTAAAATCAAAATATGGACCAGACAGAATTGCAGTATGTATTGGTTCATGTGATAACTGTAATGAACTGGCAATAGCAGGCCACAAGGCATTTTTTAAAAATGAAAAGTTTCCTGAAAATTATACTTTGGAAATGCAGGGAGCTGATTATGTTGCCACATTTATTTCGGAAAAATATGGAATAACAGGACCATCGGCTACATACAGTACAGCTTGTTCTTCCAGTGCAGGAGCAGTTATAAAGGGTGCAGAGATGATTCAGGCAGGAATTGTGGATGCAGCAATTGTTGGTGGAATTGATATGGCTACAGACACTGTTCTTATAGGATTTAATGCCCTTGAAGCAGTTTCGCCTGATATTATCAATCCGTTTAGTAAAAATAGAACTGGTATTACTTTAGGAGAAGCTGGAGCTTTTTTTGTTTTAACAAAAGAACCTTTGTCATCTAATGTTCAGTTATTGGGTTGGGGTGAAAGTTCAGATGCATATCATATGACTTCTCCTGATCCAAGTGGAGCAGGTGCAGAAAAAGCAATTCGTCGTGCGTTGGAAAGTGCTAAGCTTGAACCAAAGGATGTTGATTATATCAATATGCACGGAACAGGAACTAAGCTTAACGACAGTATGGAATCAAAAGCTATTGATGCTGTTTTTGGAGACTATAAAGTGCCAGTTTCAACTACAAAAGCTGTAACAGGTCACACTTTGGGAGCTGCAGCAGCAGTGGAATTAGCCGTTTGCTATTCAGCTATAAATAATATAGGATTACCAATACAGGTTTGGGATAAAGAACAGGATCCTGAATTACCAGTATTAAATATAATTGACGAGAAAAATGATAAGAAAGCAAGAATATGTCTTTCTAATTCATTTGGTTTTGGTGGTGCAAATGCCTGTTTAGCAATTGGAATTAAAGAGGGAAAATAAAATGGAAATTCAACAGCACATTGAATATGATCAATTAATCAATTATCTTCCACACAAAGGAAAGATGTTTTTACTTTCACGTGTTACTCAGCATGATGTAAACAATCATACTATTACAAGTGAATACGACATTACAGAAAATTGTATTTTCTATGAACCAGAATTTGATGGAGTTCCAACTTGGGCCGGTTTTGAATTTATGGCTCAGTGTATTTCTGCATTAACAGGTATTACAAATACAATCAAAGGTCGTGCTCCACTTCCTGGCTTTATTCTTTCGGTTATGGAATTTAAAGCCGATGTAGGTTATCTTAAAAACAATACAACAATTCAGATGAAGGCAATTGAAGACTTCAGAGATGAAGAAAATCATGTTTATCGTTATATATGTGAATTGTACGCAAATAAAAATGATGAAAAGCCAGTTGTTACAACTAAAGTTTCTGTAATGGAAACAGAAGATGCACACGCATTATTTGGAGATTAATCAAAGATGTCCCTGAGTTTATCGAAGGGTAGGAGAATAATAAATGAACGAAGACAAGAAAGTATTAGTTACAGGTGCTAGTGGCGGAATTGGCCGTGCAATTGCAGTTGCAGCTGCTAAAGAAGGTTATTACGTAATCTGCCATTACAATGGAAGCCAGGCAAAAGCAGAAGAAACTTTGAATCAGATTAAAGCTGCTGGTGGACAGGGTGAATTAATTCAGTTTGATGTTTCAAATCGTGAAGATTGTAAAACTAAGCTTGATGCATTAACAGAAAAACATGGAGTACTTTGGGGAGTCGTAAACAACGCTGGAATTACTCGTGATAATACATTTGCCGCTATGAGTGGTGATGATTGGGACAAAGTTATCCATACAAACTTGGACAGCTTTTACAATGTTATTAATCCACTTTTGTTGCCAATGGCAAGCCGCAAAAATAAACGCGGTGGACGTATCATTACTATTTCTTCAGTTAGTGGTGTAAATGGAAACCGTGGTCAGGCAAACTATTCCGCTGCAAAAGCCGGTATTATTGGTGCTACAAAAGCTTTGGCAGTAGAAGTTGCTCGCCGTGGCATTACTTGTAACGCAATTGCACCTGGTGTAATTGAAACAGAAATGACAGCAGCAATTGATCCAGAAGTTTACCAGATGATTATGAGCACAATTCCAATGAACCG
>JAEDFX010000023.1 GCA_016297805.1 Treponema sp.
AAGATTATTCAAATCGCGTTTAATACCATCCACAGTATAACCCATTGTGTGCACCTGCCTGAAATCGAAGAAGCGTTAAAAATAAAGCGCTTTAGCGGTTTATTTAGCTTCATCGAAAGAAAGGCAGGGAGCAAATCTGTGATTTGCGAATGGTGCACAGAAGAACTAATTTAAACGAACAGGAACAGAAAGATTATTCAAATCGCGTTTAATACCATCCACAGTATAACCCATTGTGTGCACCATACTAGCAATAAGGGCTGCATCGGCTTTGCCTTCTGTAAGAACATCCGCCATGTGCTGAGGTGTTCCACCACCGCCGCTGGCAATAACTGGAACAGGAACTGCTTCAGCAATCATTCTTGTCAATTCAATGTCATAACCTGTTTTCATACCGTCAGCGTCCATTGAGTTCAATACAATTTCACCGGCACCAAGGCTTACACCTTTTTTTGCCCATTCTAGAGCATCAAAGCCAGTATCAACACGACCACCGTGAATTGTTGTTCCATATCCACTTGGTTTTGTTGGGTCTTTGCGAACATCCATACCAAGTACAATACACTGGTTACCAAAAATGCGGGCACCTTCTGTAATAAGCTCAGGATTTTTAACTGCAGGACTATTTAGGGAAACCTTTTCTGCACCTGCAAGAATTGTTGAGCGGATGTCTTCGACAGTGTTAATTCCGCCACCAACGCAGAATGGAATGAAAACCTGTGAGGCAACCTTTGAAATCAAATCAAGAATAGGACCACGTCCGCGGGCAGACGCAATAATGTCGTAGAAAACAAGCTCATCTACACCCTGACGATAGTATTCCTTTGCCATTTCTACAGGATCACCAATATCTACATTGTTCTGAAATTTTACACCTTTTGTTGTGCGGCCATCTTTTACGTCCAGGCAGACGATTACACGTTTCTTAAGCATTGCAGAAATTCTCCAAAATTTTTAAACCAGGAACACCAGATTTTTCCGGGTGGAACTGGCAGGCGAAAATGTTTCCGCTTTGAATTACAGCTGGAACCGTGATGCCGTAATCTGCGGTTGCTTTGATTACTGACTCATCCTGTGGGCAGATAACGTATGAATGAACGAAATAAAAATCGGCGTTTTCTGGAACATCTTTTAAGATTGGACAGTCTTTTCGGTCAAGGTTATTCCAGCCCATGTGGGGAACTTTCATTCCCTGATTTTTTAGCTCTGGTTTTATATTATAGAAATGGCGGATAGCTCCTGGAATTAATCCAAGGCAGTCTGTATCGCCTTCTTCTGATTTTTCAAAAATAATCTGGGAGCCAAGACAGATTCCTAGAAGAGGTATGCCTGCTGTTGTTTTTGCTTTTATAAACTTATCAAAGCCTGTTTCTTTAAGCTGAACCATAGCGTAGGCTGCATCTCCAACTCCTGGGAAAATTAATTTGTCGCAGTTTTCCAGGTCTGCAGGCTTTTTTGAAAGAATGTATTCAATATTCAAGCTTTTTAATGCGCGTTCAACACTGGTAATGTTACCTGCATTGTAATCAATAATTCCAATCATAGTTCAAAAGTATAGTGAATTGGGAGCTTGGTTTCAATAAATTGTAAGTTTATTACTTTGTAAAAAATCTAAAGATGATGGGAAGTGGAACACCAGTGTCAGACATTAGTGTTCACAATCAACAGTGATACAACAATGACTGATATTAGTGTTCATAATCAACAGTGATACAACAATGACTGACATTAGTGTTCCAACAATGACTGACATCACTGTCACATTATGCTTCACTGGCTTGTGAATCGCCTTTTTCTGATGATGCTTCTTCTTTTTTTGGGGCCGGAACTGCTTTAGGGGCTTTTACTTTCTTTGGTTTTGGAGGTCGTTTTTTGTAGGTTGTAACAAATTTTGTGAATTCAATTACAAACAGCATGACAACAACTGTTCCAATTACGCGAAAATCTGCGAGAACTTTTAAAATAACCGGCAATAATTCTTTCATGATTATTTTTTTATCGGCAGAATCAAAAAAAAATTAAAATTTATGCTTTATTTGTAATTGGATTTCCTGAATTCGTACAACTGAGGCCATATTATATATGAGGATTTTATGGCTGAGTTTACAGAAGAACCTTTTAAAAGTGATGATCTTGTGACCCAAACTGCTTATGATAGTTTTGGAATTAAGTATCTTTATCCATGGCAGAGACTTGTGGTGGCTAATATTTTGGAAGCTTATGAGTGTCAGAAGCATATAGATGAATTTAAAGAGTTTGATAATGATTCATTTTGTAAAGGAAGACAGATTGTTCTGTTGCCCACTGGAGCAGGAAAGTCATTATGTTTCCAGATTCCTGCATTGTTGTTGGATGGACCTACACTGATTATTTATCCACTGCTTGCTTTAATGTCGGATCAACAGCGAAGAATGGAAGAAGGTAGTCTGCGAAGTGTTACATTTCGGGGCGGGCAAAGTGATGAAGAGAGACGGGAAAATTTCAGGAAATTGAAGGAAGGCGCACAGATAATTCTGGCAAATCCAGAAGTGTTGCAGAGCGAAGAGCTTTTGCAGCAGTTATGTAAGATTGGAATAAAGCATATTGCTATTGACGAGGCACACTGTGTTTCTGAATGGGGAGATTCTTTCAGACCTGCTTATCTTGGTCTTGGAAAAGTAATTCAGTCTATAAATCCTCCTATGATTACTGCTTTTACGGCAACTGCTTCTCCCAAGGTTTTGGACCGGGTTGCTGAAATCCTTTTTAATGGAGAAGCTCATGTTGTTCGTAGCGACAGCGACAGACCAAATATTCATTATTACGTAAGATACGCTTCGGCTAAGAAAAAAGAAGCTTTGATTCTGGCAAAAACTGAAAAACGACCAATGATTATTTTTTGCGGAACTCGTGACAAGGCAGAGGATATGGCTCAGGAGTTAAACGTATGTTTTGGTCCGGGAACTTCACGATTTTACCATGCAGGACTGGAAAAAGCAGAAAAAGAAGTTACAGAAAAATGGTTTTATGAAAGTAAAGATGGGATACTTTGTGCGACCTGTGCCTACGGCATGGGTGTAGATAAAAAGAACATAAAAACGGTTGTTCATATAGAAGCATCGCCTACGGCAGAGGCTTATATTCAAGAGGCTGGAAGAGGGGGGAGGGATGGCAGTGTGGCAAAGGCTATTCTAATCTGGAGTCTGGAGGATTCTCTGAATTATTCGGTATATGAAAAAGGTAGTAGAGAGGCTGCTATGAGGGAATTTGCAGAAACTACAGATTGCAGAAGGCAGGTTCTGCTGGACGCGTTAGGTGCAGAACAGGCCGTCTGCAGTGGATGCGACCTGTGCAATGCAAGAGCCGCTGCCAGGGAAATTGAAAGTTTTAAAGGTATTCAGAAGATTCTGTACAGGCGGAGTTTGAAGGGGCAGCGGCATGTATCAGATTGGGAAGAAACTTATTCAATTATTAAAAGGTCAAAAAATGCTTATTCTGAGCAGGAAATTGAGGATGAACTGTTTGAACGGATGAATAAAGAATCTTTAAAGATTCTTGGGGTTAAGTCATGGACCCACGGAGATACGGTGGAAGTAATAAAACAACTTAAGGATTCAGGAAAAATCGAGCAGGATGAATTTTTATGGAAAGGTAAACTTCGGGCGAAAAAAAAGAAAACAGATTCCTAATCCATAATTGTAATTTCAACTCGACGGTTTCGGCTGCGACCTTCTTCTGTGGAGTTTGTTGCAACAGGTTCAGTAGAGCCTTTTCCTTGGGTAAAAATGTGGTATTCATCACGGATGCCTTTGTTTACCAGGAAGTCTGCTACCGCTTGAGCTCTTTCCTCTGAAAGCTTCTGTCGTGCATTTACAGTACCTCGTTCTGCACAATGTCCTGTAATCAGCAGGTCGTTGGAGAATTCTCTTAGAATTTCTCCAAGCTGCTCCAGTTTTGTCTTTTCCGATGGAAGAAGTTTATCTGAATCAGCTTCAAACTGAATGTTTTCCATACTGATTGTAAGACCTTTTTCACCACGACGTACCGAAATATTATCAAGTTTATATTTCTCTACTGTGTTCTGAAGACGCTGTACATTTGTATCATCATTTACAGATTTATATTCTGTAACTTCACCTGTAGAAATTCCATTGAATAAAAAAGTATTCCCATAAATATCAACCATTTTAATCTGGAATTCTTCATTAAAATGATCTATGTCATTTTTTGAACAATCCCACCAGATTTTCTGCTTTGCATATCCTCTGGCTCCTGCATAAGTGGAGCCTTTGTAAATTTTTCCTCGGGTATTATCCTGAAAAAATTCATATTCCACATCAATAACCTGAAGTTCTACACCGTTTATCAGGTCATTTCCAGAATAGGTATAAGTCGCAGTAAAAGGAATTACCAGAGACTGATTCATTCCAAACAGTTCTTTACAGTCATGTACTTCCAGTCCGTCAGCCTGCCAGCTTTCACCAATAGCTACTTCATGGTCTGGGAAAGAAGGAATATTTCTTACTGTAGGTAGACTGTCGCTGTCTGAATCATACAGTTCTCCTAATCTGGTTCTGCGAATTGTTACATTAGATTCTTCACCCCATGAAAGATAATTTCCTGTTCGGTTTACAAGGGAATTCTGTGTTGTCATATAATGGGTATTCAAAAGTGAAGAACCGTCCTCTTCTACATCAACAATTGTGGTAGAAGTACGATTGATAAATTGGGTATGATTATTTAATTTACCGTTTAGATAGGCTTCTTCTTCAACTGTAGAAACATGGGAAACTGCATCGCCTATATTATGTTTAAATTGAAAAAGAACTGTGTTCTCTGCGAAAATATTATTGATACAAAGAAAAACTGCTGTAAATAAAAAAAATGATTTCTTCATAATCTTATTATGTCACATAAAATAGATTTTATAAATTACTGAATAAATGTTAATATTAATTATGTTTTATAAAATTTTTGATCTGATTAAAAATCCTGAAAATATCTATGTTTTATTAGTGATGCTTTTTTTTCTTGTAATTCTTTTGATTATTCAAACGATGCGTCTCCATAGATTTAATTCTTCTGTTCGAAAAGATGCAATAAAACGGTCCAGGGCAGTCATAGGCGGACAAGTGGTTGAACAGATTGCACCTTTCCTGCCCAATTTTCCCTGTAGCCCAGCAGATGCAAAGTTCATAGGAAAACCTGTGGATTTCATTGCATTTTCGGGGCTGGCAGAAAAAGATAAGGTTGATGAAGTACTGCTGATAGAGGTAAAAACCGGTCAGTCTACGTTAAGCGGACGAGAAAAAGAAATCAAAAGGGCAGTAAAAGAGGGCCGAGTCAGATATGTAGAATACAGATTGAACTGATTTTTTTACAAGCAGAATTAATTGATTAATCCTGCTTGCATTCTGTAATGTTATTTTTTAGTAGAGCTGACTGGTCACCAGAAAGATATGCATCACAGAGATTGAAAGGCATTGGTTTTCCCCGGAGGAAGCCCTGTACAATATTACAGTTAAGTTTATTCAACAAATCCAACTGCTCAGGATGTTCGACACCTTCTGCGATTGTTTCCAGCCCCATTTTTTCAACCATATTGATGATACAGCTTGTAATGTTTGCCTGAATACCATCAGCGGCAGTAATACCATTGATAAAGGCTTTGTCAATTTTAAGAGTATTCAAAGGTAACATTTGTAAATAACTTAATGATGAATAACCTGTTCCAAAATCATCAAGAGAAACTCTAAGGCCTCGTGATTTTATATCCTTAAGCTTTTCGATGGTGTCATTCATATTGTTAATCATAACCCCTTCTGTGATTTCAATTTCCAGAAGCTCCGGTTTAATCTTATAATGTTCAATCAATTCGTCCAGTTCAGAAATGAAGTTATCACTTCTAAGCTGAATTGGGGATACATTTACAGACATTATGCCTGTAAAATTGTATTTCTCCTGCCATGTTTTAAGTGTAGTCATGGCACTTTTAAGAACCCAGCGTCCAATTGGAATAATAAGGCCTGTTTCTTCTGCCAAAGGAATAAATACTGAAGGTGCAATATCACCAAGTTCATCATCTCTCCAGCGAATCAGAGCTTCAAACCCTCTTAATTCTCCTGTGCGAATATCAAACTGAGGCTGATAATACTGTGAAAAAGAATTTTCAAGAATAGCAGTTGTCATTTTTGTCTGCAGAGTAAGATGCTGTATGAATACGCGCTGCATGTCTGGTTCAAAATATACAAAATTATTTTTACCGTTCCTTTTTGCATAATGAATAGCCATATCAGCAAAGCGTACAAGTTCATCAAGCTGTTCTGTATGATTAGGAAAGAATGCTACGCCTCCAGAAACTCCAATCTGTTTAATCTGAAAAGCTTCGTAGATACAGTCAATGAAGTTTACTAAAGTATTTTCTGAGTCGAAATTCGAAATAATAACAGCAAATTCATCATCACCGTAGCGGAAAACCTGAATGTATTCCCTCATAAATTGCTTAAGAACTTCTGCGACTTGTACAATAAGAGAATCTCCTTCCTTTACACCACAGGAATCATTAATGTTCTGAAGGTTATCAATGTCAATCAGCAAAAGAGCCGCAGCTTTCTTCTGATATTTTGAGGTTTCAATTGTAAGAGACAGAGTATCTCTAAAGCTGGTTCTGTTTAAAAAACCAGTTAGAGCATCTGTTGTAAGACTCTGCTTCAGTTTCTGATAATAATGTCGTTCAGAAGTAATGTTTGAAAAAAGAATTATGACATATTTCTCTTCTGGCAAATACTTCATGTCAACTTTATACCAGAATTCTGTAGCAGGAGAGAAAAACTTAGATTCCGGATAAAATCTTCCTGCGATGGCATCCAGAGCCATTTTGAACCAAGGAATCTCCGCAGAAAGCTCTGATCCAAAATCGCTCCATTTTGTTGAGTCTTTTATTATATAGCCGACAGCTTTTTTAGCCTCTTCGTTTTTATAAATAATGTCAAAGTCTGTAATACGTTCAGAAACGTCTTTTACAGGTTTTATAACTAGAATTGGAGCAGTAATATTGTCCAAAACAATTGAATAATTAATATTCATGTAATCCTACCATTTTTAAATATAGCACTGACTAATTATCGGCAGAATTAGTTAGAAATACGAATTTTTTCCCACATATTGTAGTATTTTTCCAAATCATCACCAAGATCATCTTTAAGTTCACAGTTTTCCATTACACTTGCTGGATACATTGGAGTTGTAGTCATGTATTTTTCAGCTTCAAGGTTTACATAACAAGGGAAGCGGAAGAAATCAAGGAATTTAGCATAATTTTCTGGACGATGAATAAAGTTGATGAATTCAGTTGCAAGTTCAGCATTTTTTGAATCCTTAAGAATACACATATTGTCCAAATATGATGGACCACCTTCTTCTGGAATGAAGAAATCAATTGTAGATTCCCATTCTGCTTCTGGAACTTCACCATAAATAACTTCTGCATAACCCTGACAAAGCCACAAGTCACCACGAGCAAAGTCTTTACCAAAACCTTCGGCATCGAATTTTACAATATTTGGAAGCCAATCATTTTTAATCAAATCAACTGCTTCTTTTAATTCTGAATCACTCTTTGTACAAACACTGTAGCCTTTATAAGAAAGTGCATCACCAATAACTTCACGATAATCATCCATCATTGAAGCATGTTCTTTAAACTGTGGGTCTGCAAAAATGTTCCAGTTTCTTTCATAGTTGCCAGAAATCTTTTTCTTATTTACAGAAATACCTGCTGCGCCAAAGTAGTATGGTACTGCGTATGTCATATCTGGGTCATAAGTGATTTTTTCAAGCAATTTAGGATTGATTTTATTGCGGTTTGTAAATTTTTCCTGAACGATTGGCTGAAGCATGCCTTTTGCCATCATAATAGAAACATAGTCCTGTGAAGGAACTACGATATCAAAGCTTTTTGCACCACCGTTTACAAGTTTGTTGAACATTGTTTCGTTTGAATCGTATTCTGTAACGATTACCTTACAGTTGAATTCTTCTTCAAATGCTTTTACTACGTCTGTTGGTGTGTAGTAAGTCCAGCTGTAAAGCTTTAATGTTGGTTTTTTATCACATGAAACAAGTCCCATAGCTGCAGCAAAAAGTGCTGCTGTCATAACAATTTTATTTAATAATTTCATAGTCATACTCCTTTTTAACGTTTAGGCTAATGTGCAGCGGCGAAGGATTTTAATCCTTTTCTCAATGCAATTGCTACTGCACAGATTCCCAGAATCAAAACAAAACTTAATGCGTTGATTACAGGGCTTACACCATGACGAATCATGTTGTATACAAAAATTGGAAGAGTTTCTACGTTTCCATTTACCAGCGATGTAATTACAAAGTCTTCAATGGAAAGTGTAATACTCATCATAAATCCACTCATAATTCCAGGGAAAATTGCTGGAATAATTACTTTGAACAAAGTCTGAGTTTCAGTTGCACCCAGGTCGTGACTTGCTTCAATAATAGAATAGTCAAATTCGTCTACGCGGGAACTTACCATAAGATAAGCAAATGGAAGACAGAAAGTGGCATGTGCAATAATGATTGTTCCAAGTCCCAGGTTCATATGTATTCCGCTTAAGAAAATCAGCAGGGAAACACCCATGATTACCTCTGGTAAAACCATTGGCAGGAAGCTTACAGACTGAATGTAGCTGCGTCCAATAAATTTGTACCAGCTTACACCAATTGCAGCCAAAGTTCCTAAAACAGTAGCAATCAATGCAGAACTTAAAGCTACAATTGCACTGTACAGTAAAGACATCCACAATTCACCGGAATGAAGAAATAAATCCTCGTACCAGCGGAAAGAGAAGCCAGTCATGTGGGCACCCTCAGATTTGTTGAAAGAGAATACAATAATTACAAAAAGAGGAATGTACAGAAACAACAAAGTAAGACACAAAATAATGTTTGATTGTGAGAACTTATTTCCACGCTTTTTCCAGCTGCGTTTTGCATGGCGGAAGTTTTCAGAAGACTTATGATTTTTATGTAAAATCTTATCAATAATTAAAAACAAGAAATCCATTGTTAAGCCTCCTTCTTTGCTGTTGCAGCAGTTTTTTCAACAACACCAGAATCTTCTTTTGCAACTGATTTTTTAAGTTTCTGTTCTTTTTTATCAGATGAAAGCATAAACAGAATTGCGCCCATAGTAATAATTGTAAGCAATACAGAGAATGCAGATGCCAAAGGAAGATTACGGGCCTTTTGAATCTGATCCATAATGATGTTACCCAGCATATAGCTCTTTGTACTACCAACCAGCTGTGGAACTGTATAGTTACCGAAGATTGGAATAAATGTAAAAATCAATGAACTGATAATACCACTCTTAATTCCTGGCAAGAGGATTTTTATCATTGACTGAGTTTTTGTAGCACCAAGGTCACGGGCAGCTTCAATCAAAGAAAAGTCAAAGCGGTCTACTGCAGTAAAAATTGGAAGAATTGCATATGGTAAGTACATATAAATGCTTACAATGATAACTGCCTCTTTTGTATACATAAATTTATGTGGAGTAAAAGTCCAGTCTTTAGCTCCAATAATAAAATGCCAGATTCTTTCAAAAAATCCGAAGATCTGATTTAAAAGACCTTCATCACCCAAAATTGACTGCCATGCAAAGATACGAATCAATGAGTTTGTCATAAATGGAATGATTACAAGAATCAAAAGAACAGTCTGATGTTTACTTCTGGCAATTGCATAACCACAAGGAAGGGCAATAATAATTGAAACAAAAGTAGAAATCAGAGTCATCCACAATGTACGGCCAATAATTGGAAGGTAAATAAATTTACCCGAATCAGCATCTCTTGAAAAAATTGCTTTATATGCACTAAGTGTAAATTCATGCTGAACTCCACCATGCATATCTTTTTTCATAAATGAGTAGCAGACAATAATAATGATTGGCACAACAAAAAATATTGTAAACCAAAGCCCCATAGGCCAGGCATAAGCTGGACCGGGATTAGTTTTCTTATATTTAGCAGCGTGAGCCTTAGATGCAAGTTTTAACTGCATGCTTTTTTTTGGTTTTTCTTTCTTTTCCATTGGCGTTACTTGTTTATATCTTCAACGATATATGCGTCTTCTGCGGACCAGGAAACGTAAACCTTATCTTTCCACTGAATAACAGGACCATCATCCATGTAGTCTGTGTGCTGCTTGAAAACCTTGATAATTTTTCCAGTATCAAGTTTTACATAGAATTTAGACTGGAAACCAGAGTAAATTGGTTCTTCAACAACACCACTGAATACATTTACATCTGTACGACCACCAGTTGATGGAGGTTCCTGTGTAATACGGATTTTTTCAGGACGGATTGTAAATGCAACTTTCTGACCTTTGTCTGTATGTTCGTAGTCTGTAACCTGCATGTAACGGTCCAGAGCAGCTTCAGCTTCTGTATCAGTTGCTAATGGAGCCTGTTTTCCAAGCTCTGGAACAGAGAGTGTAGCCATAAAATCATCATTTCCGTTTGGATCTTTATGAGGAACACAGTCAACAACTTCTGCATCAAACAGGTTTGTTTCTCCAATGAACTGAGCAACAAACTGAGTAGCTGGACTTTCATAAATTTCGTATGGGGTACCAATCTGAAGGACATGACCATGATTCATAACGGCAATTCTGTCAGAAACAGAAAGAGCTTCAGACTGATCGTGAGTTACGTAAATAAATGTAATACCAATCTGATCGTGGATGCGGTCCAAGTCAATCAGAAGACTGGCACGGAGCTTTGCGTCCAATGCAGAAAGTGGTTCATCAAGCAAAAGTACTTTTGGTTCATTGATGAGGGCACGGGCAATGGCAACACGCTGTTTCTGTCCACCAGAAAGCTGATTAGGCTTTTTGAAAATATGATCATCAAGCTGAACAAGGTGCACATATTCGCGAACCTTTTTATCAATTTCATCCTTTGGGAGCTTCTTCAGACGCAATGGAAATGCAACATTGTCATAAATTGACATATGAGGAAAAAGTGCATAAGTCTGGAAAACTGTGTTTGAATGTCTCTTGTTAGGTGGTAAAGCAACAACGTTCTTGTCATCAAAAAGAACTGCTCCATCATCCGGGAATTCAAAGCCTGCGATAATGCGGAGAAGAGTAGTCTTTCCGCAACCAGAAGGACCTAGGAGAGAGAAGAATTCTCCTGGCTTAATAGTAAAGTTGATGTCATCCAAAGCAACAAAGTCGCCAAATTGTTTGGATACATGATCAATGGTAACCTGACTTCCTTTCATTCAAGTGACCTCGACTCAAAAAAAATGATAACTTGCACATACGCGCAGCGAGTACATTTTTTAAAACTTAGCTACTAATGTTGGTTCGTTTTATATTTTATACTATTCGATAAAATGCAATATATATTGGGTTGTGTCAATCATTTTTTGAAAAAAATTAGTTGCAAGGGGACAATATTTAGTTTATCTTTAAATAAACATAAATAAGAGGTAAATCATGTTGTCTATAATTCTTGGAATAATTTTTATTGGTTTTACAGTTTTTGCGATACTTCCTGGGTGCCCACTTAACTGGGGAGCTGATGTAATAGCTTTCCTTAAAGGTTCTCTTCCTTGTTTTGCAGCTTTTGTAGGACTTATCTGTTTCTTTATTGGTGCTGCTGATATTAAAGATAAAAAAGAAGCAAAAAAAGAAGATTCTGTTAAATCAGAAGAGTAATATTTTTAATCATTCTTAAGATTTTATGGGCCTGTCAGTTTTGACGGGCTCATTGTTTTTTCTATATATATGTCATTCATTTTGTTGTTATAGAGTAAGTTTTATGATATAATTCTTGCGTGAATACTAACGATTTTGACTACGGTTCATTTGTTCAATCAGATTTAAAGAAGAAGGAAGTTGAAAAGGCTGTTCTGGAAGCCAATGAGGAAATTCCTGTTCTAGAGGCTCTTTCAAAGAAAAAAAAGGCTCCTAAAAAACTAGAAAATTCAAAAGAGAGAATAGAGTCTTTAAAAGATAAATCACCGAAAACGAAAAAATTAAATAAAAGTGAAATTCAGAAAAGCCGTGTGGTTTATCCGATTGGTGTAAAGCTTATTCTGATTATTTCAGCAATTGTAAGTATTTCTATGGCATTGGTAATTTTCCTTGCCTCATATTATGTTTCTAAAGATACAAGAATCAGTGCGGAAGAAAATAACCTGACAATCAACAGTCGTTCTGCTTCTGATGTTGAAAGCCGATTTTCTGCTTATTCATCTGCAGTTGGTATGCTTTATGATAGTTTTACTTCTGATGATGAAGAAGAGGAAATGCAGTATAAGGCAGAACGGTTCTTTGAGCGAAATGATGATGTTGTTGCCATCAGCCTTATTGAGGATGGTTATTCGTTCTGTAATAAATCCTATTTTATTTCAAGAGAAATCAATTTTGATTTAGTAGATGCTTATCTGGCCCAGGAAAATGAAGCAGTAGATTCTGTAAAAAATGGTGAAACTGTTGTATTGAATGCAACTCCTTTCTTTGGAAATCAGCTTCTGGCAATTTTTACCCAGATTCGTTCTGATAATGATAATGATATTGTAATGATTATCGTTTCTGCAGATGCCCTTTCTGATACTTTCTCAACTGGTTCAACAAATCTTTCCTTCCTTGTAAATGCTGATGGAACAATTCTGCTGCATCCTGATCTGGAAATTATGCAGAATGCATCTGATTTCAGTTCTCATCCGCTGGTAGAAAAGCTTTTTTCGGAAAAAACAGATAACGAACAGGTTACTTATCGTGATTCTGAAAATATAGAATATATTGGAGCTTATAAAAAACTGAATATTGGTGGTTGTGCAGTTGTAACAGAAGTTCAGGTTCAGATAGTTCTTGAAGCAGTAAATGCTACAACCCGTCGAAATATTTATCTCACAATTGCAGTCCTTTCCATTGCAATTATGATTGTATGGTTCTTTTCAAAATCTCTGAGTATTCCTTTGAAAGATCTTACTGCAATTACAGATGAAATTAATGCCGGAAACTTTGAGACAGCTTTGCTTTCACAGATTAAGAATAAACGTAAAGATGAAATTGGTGTCCTTATAGAAAGTACAAAGGCAGAACAGGATATTTTGAATACCTTTACCCGACTTACAAATAAAGGAGTAACACGGGCCATCGTAACTAAAAAAATCGACTTTCAGCCTCACCTGAAGGATATTACAATCTTCTTCTCTGATATTCGTGGTTTTACTGCTATTTCTGATGGATTCAATAAACGGTTTGGTGAAAAATCTGCGGCAGAAATCATCGGCTTTTTGAATGACTACATGGGCCGTATGGTAAACTGTATTACAATCACTGGAGGAACTGTAGATAAGTTTGAAGGTGATGCAATTATGGCCTGCTGGGGAGTTCTGAGAGATGATTCTCTGGATTTTGAAAAGTTGCCTGATACTGATCCTCGTAAGGCAAAATTTAAGGCAGTTCATGAAAAACATATTAAATACGATGCTTTAAGTGCAATTAAGGCTACAACAGCCATGCGCTATGCCCTTATGGAATACAACAAAAAGGCAGAGTTATTTACAAAAAAGCATGAAGGTGAACCTCTGGCAAAATATAAGCCTCACATTAGAATCGGTTCAGGTTTGAACAGTGGACGTGCTACAGTCGGATTTATGGGTTCTTATGACAAAATGGAATTCACTTCCATTGGTGATGCAGTAAACCTTGCCAGCCGAACAGAAAGTTCAAACAAGCCTTGTGGTACAGATATGCTTATTACGGAAGATACTTATAATCTTCTGAAAATGGATTATATCCGATGTGAGGAAAATAATTTTACAATCAAGCCTGAAAATCTTAAAAATGAAGTGATTGTAGAAGTAATTCCAGTAACCTTTGAAGTAAAGGGAAAAGGAAAACAGCATTTTTATGGCGTAGTAAATATGCCTCAATTCAATATAGAAGAGTTTTTCAGAAAGACCAATCCGAAATTTAAGGTAGACCCGGATTGTGCTAAAGCTATTGGTCCAAAAGGACCAAAAACACTGGCTGAAGTTAGAACCATTTTAGGAATTCCAACTCCAGATTTTGGTGGAGTAAACCTGGATGCAGAAGAAAGTAAAATCAAGGCTACTTGATGTTTTGATTGTTGTACTTTGTCTTTCAGTATTCACCATTAGTATTCGTAGTTTCTGGATGGATCTGAATTCGAGTTCAACTAGAAAAGACAAAGAAGAAATTGCAATAATTGAATTTAAGAGAAAAATTGCCCAGCGAAAGTTTAATGACAGGGTAGTTTGGGAACGTTTACAGCAAAATTCTCCTCTCTATGATTATGACATTATCCGTACTGCAGATGATGCCGCTGCTACCGTAACCTTTAAAGACGGTACAGTTCTGGAACTTCACGAAAATACTATGCTTCAGGTTTCGTACACAGAAGAAGGCTTACAGATCAGTGTTAATGACGGTAACATTGAAGTTGATACAACTTCTGCCACAGAAACAAAAAAAGTTGCCCTTTCCATGGAGAACGGTTCAGTTCTCAAACTTGATTCAGGAAGTAAGATTTCTGCAGTCAGCGATTCCGGCAGTGGTGATAACAGCTTTAAACTTCAGTCTGGTAACGCTACAGTTACAACAAAAACTGAAAATGGAAAGCAGTCTGCCGTTCAAACAATCACTTCCGGTGAAACAGTAAAAGTTGCCGCATCTGGAGAAGTTCGCAAGGAACCTCTTACAGTAACTTCAATTTCATCAGAAACAAAGTTGCTGGCATTTAATAACGAAAAAACTATGCCTGTAAAATTGGCATGGAATACATCAGATGCTTACGAAAATAAGAATATAAAAATTGAAACATCTCTGACAAAGGATTTCTCAAAAATAGAAAAATCATATTCTGTTGCAGATAAAAACTCTGTAAATCTTCAGTCTCCAATTGGAAAACTTTATTGGCGAGCTTACCCTGAAGGTGAGATTGAACAGGCAGCCAGCGGACGAATTACTGTAGATTCTGTAAAGAAGGTAGTTGCTGTTTCTCCTGCAAAAGATTCACTGTTCAGTTACCGCAAAGACACAGAATTGCCAAAAGTATCATTTAGCTGGCAGGGAAATGATTATGCAGATCATTACAAGCTGGAAGTTTCAAAATCTCAGAATTTAAGTAATCCTGTTTATGCAGAAGAAATAAATTCTACTCAGTTTAATGTGAAAAATCTTTCGGAAGGAACTTATTTCTGGAGAGTTACTCCTTATTATAAGGTTCAATCTATTGGATATGGTGAATCAACTGGTGTAGCAAGCTTTGCAATCGAAAAGAGGGAAGAACTTCAACCTCCAAGACTTGCCATTCCTGCTGCCGGTGGCAAATTAACCTTTAATCCGGTAAAAGAAAATCAGGTAACTTTCCAGTGGAAATCTGATGTAAAAACTGCAGATTACAAATTGCAGGTTTCTAATAAAAAAGACTTTTCAACACTTGTTTATGAAAAAGAAAGTACAAAAACAAGAATTACAGATAATTTTACTTTGGAAAGTTTACCTGCCGGAAGCTATTACTGGAAGGTTGTTCGTACATCTGCAGAGGATGATTCTCCAATGTCTTCTGAAATACGCAGATTTATAGTAGAAAAATATATTCCTGGTGAAACTAAGCTGATTTATCCTCCAGAAAATTATGCTGCAGAAAGTTCAAAACTAAAAACAACCGCATTTATGTGGAAGCTGGCGGCAGATTATGAAGAGGCAAATGTTCAGAGCGTAGTACAGATTTCTCCAAGCTTAAAATTTGACCGGGATACAAAAGAATTTTCAACAGAAGAACAGTCCTTAAAGGATGTAAGTCTTGTTGCCGGATCATATTACTGGCGCGTTGGGGTAAAAACTGCAGGTTCAGATATGACCTATACAAGTCCAAGAGCACTTACAGTTTTGGGACAATTAGGAAGACCTGCAATTATATCTCCTGCTGCAGATTCAACTATGAGCATTCCTGCAGACAATCAGATAAAGGTTTCATGGACTGCAGTGCCAGAAGCAGATTATTATAAACTTAAGGTTTACGACAGTTCAGAAAAACTGGTAGTCGAAATTGGCTCAACAAAACAGACCTCTGCTTCTGTTCCTCTAAACTCTGCTGCCACCTATAAATGTACAGTTCAGGCTTACACCGAAGAAACAGAACTTTCTCCTCGACGAAGTGGAAAGACTGCAGCTGTAAACTTTACACTTAGGGCAGTCATGCCGGTTCAGCTGATGGCACCTGCAAATAATGCTCGTATTCAGGGACTTACAGCACTCCGAACTCCAACAGTTCTCAGCTGGAAGCAGGGAGATAAAGTAGAAAAATCTCAGCTGGTATTACGTAAACTTCAGTCGAACGGAACTTACAAAACCGTACAGACAATTGATAATCCTAGAAATCAGATTCGTCTTGAACGTCTTGAACCAGGAACTTATCAGTGGACAATCAAGGCAAGTGGCGCAGGTGGAGTTTCATTAAACGGAGCTACAAATACTTTTGTAATTACAGCAATCCCAGAACTTCAGGCCCCTCAGTTACGCTTCCCAACAAACGGAGGAGTGATTGGCGCAGATTATTTACGAGAAAACAGAAATATCACCTTTGCATGGGCAAATGTTGAAGGTGCAACAGAATATAAATTTGTTCTTTATCAAAAAAATAAAAATGGAACTTTGAAGAAGCTTTACGAGCAGAAAACTGGTAGAGCAACAGAGCTGAAATATAAAGATTTAGCAAGCCTTGACGTGGGAGAGTTTGAATGGAACGTTACTGCTTACTCGTATGCACCAGATGGATATGAAGAGCAGAAAGGTAAGGCTTCAACAGGTAATTTCAAAATTGATTTTGCATTACCAGGAAAAGTTCAGACAATAGATCCAGGAAAACTCTATGGTATTTAATGGAAGAAAAAAACGTAACATTCCAGTTTTCCTCATTTTATTGCTGGGCTTTGCCCTTACGTCACCATTATATGCCCAGAATACAGGTGCATCTCAAAAATTTGAACAGAAACTCCAGTGGCAGATAGAAAAAAATGCCTATGAATATAAGGTGGAAGTTCGTTCAGTTTCAGGGGGAACTTCAACTTTTCATACAACAGGAACATCTTCAATTACTCTGAATCTTTCGTCAGGTGATTATCAATATCGTGTTTATGCCTATGATTTTCTTGGCCGTGAGTCTAGTGTAAGTGAATGGCGAAAATTCACCGTTCTTAAGGCTGTAGCTCCAAAAATCAATGCTCCGGAAACTGTAGAAACTGCGACAGATACAGGAAAAAAACTTTCGGTTCCAGTGGAAATTAAGAATATTGAAAAAGAATCTAAAGTTGAGCTTATAAATACAGAAACGAAGCAGGTTGTACAGGGAACCTTGCAGACCAGAACTTCTAATGGAGAAGTTGTAGCTGCCAGTGCAGAATTCCCTGCTGTTGATAATGGTGACTGGAAGGTAAAAGTTACAAACCCAAGCGGTTTAAGTTCTGAATCTACAACCATTAAGATTGAAGATAAACAGGCCCTGGAGGCTCAGCGTAAACTGGCAGAAGCAGAAGAAAAGAAACGTCTGGCAGAAGAAGAAAGATTTCGTAGGGAAGAAGAGAAGAAACGTTTGGCAGAGGAAAAACGCCTTGCAGAAGAAAAGCGTCTTGCCGATGAAGCAGAACAGAAGCGACTTGCAGAAGAAAAGCGCCTTGCTGAGGAAGCAGAACGTAAACGCCTTGCAGAAGAAAAGCGCCTTGCAGAAGAAGCTGAACGAAAACGTCTTGCAGAAGAGAAGCGTCTTGCCGAAGAAGCAGAAATAAAACGCCTGGAAGAAGAGAAACGTCAGAGAGAAGAAGCCCGCAGACTTACAGAAGAAGCAGCAAAGCGTCGTCAGGAAGAATTTGCAAGAAAAGCAGAAAAACTCCGGGAAAGAGAAATGGATGCCAAAGCTAAAAGGGAAGAAGCAAGAAAGAAGGCAGAAGAAACTCGTGCGGCTAATGCAGAAAAAGCCAAGGCAATGGAAGAAAAACAGAAGGAAAATCTGGTAGAACTTCAGAAAGAATGGGACAGACAAGAGGCTGAACGCAAAGAACAGGAAGCCAAAGAGGAAGAAGAACGTAAAATTAGAGAAAAGAAAGAAGCGGAGGAAAGAAAAGCCAGAGAAAAGAAACTGGCAGAAGAAAAGAAAATTCGTGAAAGAAAAGAAGCCAAAGAAGCAAAGAAAGAATATTGGAGAACCAGAAATTATATAGAAATAAATGCACAGCTGGGAGCAGGAGCTGTAATGAATGTTTATGACGGTCAGTTATTTAAATATTCAGACAGTCAGTATATACCGTCTTTGAAAGCTGAAATATCATATTTACCATTTGATATAGGTAGAATAAAAATTGGGTTTGGAGCCAGTGGAATTATTTCTTACCTGCAGAATTCAAATGAATATGTTTCATATAACTTTAAATATGGAATGTTTAATGGATTAGGACTTGTTCATCTTCCACTTATTGGTGACAGATTCTATGCAGGCTTTAAGCTTGGGGCAGGTTTAACTCTTATGGAAGTAAATCTTACTTATGATGAGACATTTTCACGAACTCAAAATGCAGCACCTTATTATGGTTACATTGACGTACAGGGAGGAGCCTGCCTTTACTGGCTTGTTACAAGGGTAGTTACTCTGGAAGCCGGTGCAGATTTTACACATATCTTTATTAAGGATATGCCAACAGGAAATGTAAGTCCTTATTTAAATATTGGGGTGAGGTTTTAGGGAAAATACAGTATAATTATGGTGCTTAAAATGACATTTTTTAGAAAATTTTTTAAGACATTTTCAATTTTCTCAATTGCTCTTATGCTGACAGCCTGTGAAGTTTCCTGGTTTGGAGATATAAAAACAGACATGGAAGGGGACCTTACTTCAACCTTAAGATTTTATGCACAGACACAGGAAGTAAACCCGGACGCGCAGGTTGTTGAACTAACCTATGAAATAACAGAAGTAGTGGAAGCATCAGAATTCCCTATGGAAGAAATAGATATAGTCAAAGCCGGCTATCATATTGATTACTGGCATTTCTACAGAGATTCAAATACAAATTCAACACAGGTGCCATCCACAGTTTATATGGACAGTGTTGTAAAAGATAAAGTTTCTTCTATCAAAATAACGCCACAATTGTTTGATTTTTATGCAGTCTGGGCGCCAGATACAGATACAAAATATACAGTTGAACATTATTTCCAGAATCTGACTATAGACGGCTATGATGTAGATTCTGGCAGAACTCAGGTACAGACCGGTACAACCGATGAACAGACAGCCGCAAAACCATATTCCGTTACAGGTTTTGAAGCTAAAACAATTGCCCAGGTTAATATAGATGGAGATGGCTCTACAGTAGTAAAGGTTTACTATGACCGCTGTAAGGCCACAGTAATTGTAGACCAGGCAGACGGAAATGATCCTGTAGAATATAAAGGTTACTATGGTCAGACTATAGAAGAGGCTGTTCCATTAGACCGCACAGCTGACGGTTACACCTTTACCCAGTGGAAGATTACTCTGGAAGATGGAACAGAGGAACTGCAGGAAGATTTAAAGGTAACTTATAAAGCTCAGACAGCAACCTACACAGCCCAGTGGGAAGAAATTGAATATACAATTACATGGAATTTATTGCCTCAGGGTGGAAAAGTTGCCGCCAGCTGGACAGCAGGTTACGCACCAGTGGAAAGCTACACGGTAAGTACAGGCTGTACAATACCAACAGCGGCAGAAATCACCCGTCTTGGATCAATTTTTGAAGGCTGGTATGCAGATCCAGAATTTACAACACCGGCAGCTTCATGGTTAAAGGGACAGACAGGCAACAGGACTTTCTATGCTAAGTGGAGAAACGAAGTTTATACAATCACATACAATACAAACGGTGGAACTAATCCTGCAGAACAGCCGGTTACTTATACAGTTGATGATGTAGTCATATTAAAATCACCATCATTAACAGGCTGGACATTCAAGGGCTGGTACACAAATGCAGCATTTACAGGAAACGCAGTTGCTTCATGGACAGAAGGCGGCAGAACAGGCAACCTTACAGTTTATGCAAAATGGACAGAACGTTCATCACAGATAAGCGGAGTAACAATTACATACCCTGTAGAAAACGATCAGGTACTCAGTCTATCTGTTGCATATGACAAAAATACAGAAACCTGGGCTTACTCAAGTGCCCCAGGCTATTCAGTTTATAACTGGTATTATGATGGAACACCAATAGCCGCATGGACAGGAAACAGTGGAAACAGTGTAAGCCTTGGCATTGAACTTACACCAGGTTACCACAGTATTCTGCTGGTAGTTACAGATGCCACTGGAAACAGATATTCAGCAACTGCTGAAGCACAGGTAATAAAGTAGGAGGATAGATTGATGAAAAAACAGACACAGATTTCACTTTTGCTTGCAATTTTCCTCTTGAACCTGCTTACAGGCTGTATGAACTTTTTCCAGAACAGTTATGATGAAGATGCAAAGAAACAGGAACAGAAAATCGTTCTGAATTTAATAGTAGATGATTTTGAACAGGAAGAGACAGAAAGCCGAACAATATTGCCTGCAGTAGAAGACGGAAGTACAGTTTCAAAGTTTGTGCTGGAAGGCCTTCATGCAAAAGATTCATCGGGAGCAGCAATTGCCAGTGCCGCCTACGCAGAATTGGGCAGCTGGAATTCTTACAGCAGCTTTAATTCCGCCAGACTGGAAGTATTGCCGGGTACCTGGAGTTTTAAATTAAAACTGTATAAAAAAGAAAGCAGTCAGGATAAGTTATTTGCAGCCGCAGATGTACTGGACAAGGCATTAGTGTTTACTGATGACGGACAGGCCCCTTATTCTCTTTCATTTACTCTGAGTTATGGAGCCAACAACACCCTGACCATGGGAAGTTGCGCAGTCAAAGTAAATGTTCCAGAAAACATATTAAATCATGCTGCAGTTTCAATGTACGATTACAGTGGTGCAGGCGGAACAAAATACAGTCTTACATTAGCTAAATCGGAATACACAGCCAGTGAAACAGGAGACGCAGCAGGTTATAAGGCCTTTACAATAAAAGAAAATAATATTCCAAACGGCTATTACTTTCTGGAACTTAAATTCTTTACAGATGAAGACGCAAGTCCAACAGCCACAAAAGTGGAGTACGTAAAAATTGCAGGAGGACAGACTTCTTCTGCAAATCTTACCTATGACAATTTGAACTTAAGATATACAGTTACCTATCACAAACAGCTTGATGATACAGAAACTGCCTCTATGCCAGCTGATTTTAAATACAATGCTTCGACCAACATAACTTTACCTACCGCAGCAACCGTAGTAGCCGACCATTACGAGTTTAAAGGCTGGTACGAAAATTCAGATTATACAGGAACTGCATTAACCAGCTGGAATGCCGGAGACAGAACAGATGCCGTGAACCTGTACGCAAAATGGGCTCCAAAAAAATATGATGTAAATTTCTACGACTATAAAGGAAATCAGAGTGGGGCAAAGACCTTCTCTGGAACTACAGCTTTTACAGAACTTTATTATGGTGATTCAACCCAGGGAATTCAGGGGAATGCACCTCAGATTACGTCACCGGCCTTGTCAGCCGCAACTGCTGCTGCTTTGGAATCAGATGATGCCGTTACTTTTGCAGGCTGGTATTCAGAAGCTTCCTGTGCATCAACAAGTGCAGTTACACAAATAAATGCTTCAACACTTCACTATAATGCTGTCAGCGGAAAGGAAGAAATCAACCTTTATGCAAAATGGATTCCAAAAAACATTTATGTTTCCGCAACAGGCAGTGATTCAAACAACGGACTTACAAAAAATTCACCTTTTGCCACATTAAAAGAAGCAATGGCATATCTTTCTTCCAGTACAGAAACTGTAAGAATTCTCAGTACTCTGGGAGTTGATAATTCAGGAGATAATAATCCTTCCGGGGTAAGCAATAAGGCATTGTATGGTAACGGCACAGACGCAGTTGTACTCCAGCGTTTTGGTTTTGCAGACTCACTTTTTAAGATTACAGGTTCAGATGTAAGTTTTACAGATATGACAGTTGATGGCGGGGCAGAAAAATATCCGCTGTTAAATGTTAATAGCCCATTGGTAGAAATAGTTACCGGTGCCAGTCTCACCTTGAACATGAATGCAGTGCTGCAGAACAATAATAATCAGGTAGCAGGCGGAAAAGGTGGTGCAGTTTTTGTAAACGGAACATTAAAGAGCCAGTCAGCCAGCAATAAATTCTTAAAAAACAATTCTGAATCGGGTGGCGGCTGTTACATTGCACAGACAGGAAAAGTTCAGCTTATTGGCATAGAAATAACAGGTAATAATGCCTCTTACGGCGGTGGAGTATATACAGAAGCCCAGGAACCAAATTATTGTGTAATTTCCAGTGCCACTTTAACTAATACAGCAGCCAGTGATGGAAATGACATTTATATAGAAGCAGCTGCCGGACTACAGATTGATAACTGTAAAATTAATACAGGGGCCGGCTATAACATTTATAACAGAGGAAACCTTTATATTTCAGGCTCAACAGTGGTCAAGAGTACCTATCTGAATGCAGGGGCCTATATTTACCCTTGCAATTATTATTACGACCTGAATGGCACTAAAATAGAAGAAGCAGAAAATGAACTTTCCGTTGATGGAGTTGCTGCGGCTCTTACTACAATCACAGTAAGCAGAAGCACAGCCCTGCCAACCTATGATGCAGCCGATTCATCAACTTATGTTGTAGTTTTAAAGGAAAGAACAGCCGGAGATGGAAACACAAATGCTCATTATCAAAAATTTAAGAGCAGCGTATCAAAATATATAGTCAATGAGCTTGGATATTTAATTTATGATCCTCTATTAACCTTCAGCACAACTTTTGATGCTGATATGCCGGAAATAAATTCTGATGATATTGAAATTACATACTCCGTAACCGGAACAACCCTTACAGCCAGTGCTCCAGCTTCATATTCAACTTATCAATGGATATTCAACGGAGAACTTCTGGCAGAAACAACCAGCACCATGACAGCCGATGTTTCAGCTCTTGGGGCCGGTACTTATGAACTGATTGTAATTGCAAAAACATCAGCAGGGCAGATAGATACAGGTACAGTTCAGGTAAGAATTGTAAACTCCATAAATGCAGGAAGTTGATTATGAACAGAAAAAATCTTTTTCCAACAGTATTAATCAGTTTAGTTTCTCTTTTATTTTCTGCTTGCAGCTGGTTCAGTAAATCTTCATTAGATGCAGATGAAAATTGCTGTCTGGTCAGCTTTAGCGTAATCAATTTTGAAGAAGACTCAGCCCGTGCCTTGTTCCATCCGAAAAATCTTACTGCTTCCCAGGTTGATGAATTTATTTTGAATGCAGCTATGGACTTAGTTCCAGAAGGTGCAGACACAAGTAAAAGTGAAATCGTAAATTTAAGTTTTGATACTTATGATGAATTAACTTCGCTTACTAAGCAATTATACATAGGAAACTGGACATTTACCCTTGAAGCATACAAAGATGGTAAAAAAATTGCTGATGGAACAGAAACCGTAGACCTTGATACCAGCAGATTGATTCATTTTGACTTGCAGGAGCCTTCAACCGGAGACGGCAGTTACTCCTTTACAGTAAATTTCCCATATAACGGAGCCGCCAAGGTTAAATATAAGGTTGATGTTTTTGAAAACCTGAACTCTGCAGCCGCACTTACAGATATTTCCTATACAACAGTCACACTGGAAGGAAAAGATTATTCTTCGGTTACAATAAACTCCTCTACCGACCTTCCAAAGGGTTATTATTTCTTAAAACTGTATTTTTACAGTGATGCAGCAGCAACAAATTTAATAAGCCAGAATACTGTGTACTTCCAGGTTTCCCCAGGCCGCAAAACAGCAGCCTCTGTAAAACTGGACGAAATCAATACCCCATATTCAATTATCTATAAAAACCAGGATGGAACAGAGTTTAACCACTGGAATCCTTCTTTATGGAACGGCGCAACTCCAATTGCAGAATTTAATTCTTCTATGAACGTTACTTTACCGGTAAAAAAAGATGTTCTATGGACAAATCATAAATTCCTGGGCTGGTATACAGCGGCCGATTCTACAGGAACAGTAACTGCAGGGTGGACAGCAGGTACAACAGGCAGTCAGACAGTTTATGCAAAATGGGAAGATGTATTGGACATTTCAGATGGCCCGGTTTCGTATACAAATGATGATATAACCTTTGAAATTTCCAGCAATACAGCCCTGCCAGGAGAAACAACAGAAATTGCAGTCACAATTACCCTGAACAAGGGAACTGCACAGGAAAAACTCCTTACAGCAGCAGATTTTGCAAATTATACAATGAAAGTTTATTCCAACGGAAAAGATGTAACTTCTGCTTCTAACTTTGATATAGACACAGAAAACCAGAAAATAAAGATACAGCAAATTCCTATTGAACAAAAATTTACCCTATATATAAGTATAAAATATAATGGAAAAACCTATGGTGGCAGTTTTATTATTGAAGTTCAGCTGCCGGATGAGCCAATAACGAATTCAAGCTGGACAATAAATGGGTCTACATTTACTCCAACAAATGATACAGCAGCAAATGCAACAGAATTAAAAACTAAAACTTATGCATGGACAAAGAATTAAGGAGAAATGAAATGAAAAAAAACACTGTTATTTTACTAACTTCAATTCTCCTCTGTCTTTCATCCTGCAGACTGTTTTTTAATCACAAGGATGCAGATATTTCGGAAGATTCCAGAATTTTATGTACTGTAACTGGTTCTGTTGGAATAAATCTTACAAAAATAAATGAGGCAGCCAGAACTGCCATTCCTGTTGTAGATATAACTGCTCCTGAATACAGTACTCTTACTTATACAGTTAAGGCTGTAAACCTGGCAGATTCTTCTGTGGAAACTGGAACTGTAAATACCGGTGCTGCAGTTACTTATGAAATTTCTCTTCCGGACGGAGAATTTGAAATAACTGTAAACGCCTATACTGATTCAGATCAGCTTTTAACCGGTTCTACAAAAATCACTGTAGTTTCCCATGCTGTTTCAGAAGGTTCAACTGCTGTAAATCTTACAGGCCTTACTGCTTCCACTGGAAAAGTAAAACTTCCTGTAAAAATTGATGCAGACAGTGAAATTACTTCTGCAAAAGCCTGCTGGGAGGTTGGTGGAGTTGCAAAAGAACAGACACTGACTTTGGACTCAAATGCAGCAACACCTGTTCTTAGTACTGATTTTACTATGGTTAATAATGGCGATATGGGACAGAATGTGCCTTCCGGAGCTTATCAGGTTAAATTCATTTTTTATAAAGGCAGCAATGTGGCCTATTCCTTTATTGAACTTGTTAATGTTTTTGATAATCTTGAAACCACTAAATGGATAGATAACGTTAGGGCTGTATATTTAACTGGCGGACAGATAAATATTACCAAAACACTTGTAAAATCATATTTACTTAAGAGTTTTTATGTAGATCCTTCTGGTGGCAGCGATGCTAATCCAGGCGGCTTCTTTGAACCGGTTGCATCAGTTCAGAGGGCTGTAAACTTAATTTCTGCCATTAATGATGGCTATACAAGCTATTCAATTTATCTTATGGGGGACGTAACTGCAGCTTCTGCCGGTGATTTTGTTGCACTTACTGGTCTTGAAAACAGTTTTGTAGCAGTTGATCCTTTATTGAAATTAAAATTAAGAATCGCTTCAGCTGATAATACAAAAAAGAAAATCTCTGCAAATGCTTTAGGACGGGTGTTGTATATAAATCCTAAAACAGATGTTACTCTGGAAAGACTTCTTATAACAAAAGGTAACTGTACCGATGGAGCTGGTATTTTTATTGATAAAGATGCCTCAAATACAGCCGCATGTACATTAAACGATTGTGAAGTAAGCGGAAATACTGCTGTAAATGGAGGAGGGGTTTATCTTAAAGGTGCTTTAAGTTTAGATTCAACCAGTGCCATTAAATATAATACTGCAACAGCAAGTGGTGGCGGAATTTATGCAGCAGGTGGCAGCCTTAAAGGCACTTCTGTTACCAATAATACTGCCACAGTTTCTGGTGGCGGAATTTATGTTGCTGATGATTTATCTGTAGAAGGTAAAATTACTGTAGTTGATAACAAGGCTGGAACAGAGGGAGCTTTAATAGACAGTAATGTACTGCTTCCTTCTATATCAGATGTATTAAGAAAACTGAAGGTAACCGGGCCCCTTACTTCATCAGAAATAAGAGTAACTGTAAATGTAACTCCTGGTACCGAATCTACAACAATAGCTTTTACCAGCGGATTTAAAACCCGTAACCCTGGGGTGACTCCACAGACTTATTTTTATTCAGATAACAATCTTCTTATTGGCCCAGATGCTGATGGAGAAGCCTGTCTTTCTGTTACATCAGGAATTTTTGCTCCGGGAACTTATGATAATGTAAAATTTGAGCTGTGCGACGGAACTTCTGCGGCTGCAAACAAAGTTTCTATGGTTTCTACAGCAATCACAGAACCTCAGACACTTTATCTTCTTGCAAAACTGGAAGATAATTCTGGTGCTGCTCCTGTTTATACTGATATTACAGATAAAGTTACAGAATGGCATGTAGAACTTCGTCTTGGTCAGGTTGATGCTATTGCTGCAGGCACTGGTATTACTATGAATTCAGAAAATCATAGCTTTACAATACCAACAGGAAGCCGTTCAGATAATTATGCCGTTTATGTTTCCGGTATTTATAATGGCCGCCGTTATGGAACAACAATTCCTTTGTCTATATCTAATTATGCAGTTTGTACTCTGGCAGAACTGCAGGAAATTATGCAGACCTGGGCTGATAATCTTTCTACTGGAGACTGCTATATAAAACTTACTGATCCTGCTCCGGAATTATATTCTACTGTTGCAGGTACTTTATCTCTTAATTCAATATTAGGAAATGAAAATTATGAATATATGCCTGTTTTTCTGGACCTTACAGCCTGTACTGGCCTTACAGAAATAAAGGCTAATGCATTTTTAAACTGCAGTAATTTGAAACAGGTTTCTTTACCAGAGTCTGTTACAAAAATCGGAGATTATGCATTCCAGAATTGTATTGCCATGACAAAGATTTCTATTACAGATAATCCGGCCTTTACTACAGTAGGTAAATATGCATTTGATGGCGACAGAATCTTACCGGAAGTCATATTACCTTCATCAACAACGGCTATTGGAGAAAGTGCATTTACTAACTGCTATAAGCTGGATACCATGCCTTTACCAGAAAATCTGCAATCTATAGGTACCAGCTGTTTT
>JAEDFX010000001.1 GCA_016297805.1 Treponema sp.
TGAAGAAGAACCTGTTTTCGATGTTCCGGTTGAAGAATCAATTAATGAAGAAGAATCTGTCGTTGAAGAAGAACCTATTTTCGATGTTCCAGTTGAAGAATCAATTAATGAAGAAGAAATACTAATCGAAGAAGATTCTAACCAGGACATTACAACAGAAGAAGTTTCATTTGAGGATACTATTGAAGCAGAATCAACTGATAATATAACTCTGGATGAAACTGACACTATTCAGAATCAGGAATTGAGTTTTGATGACAATACTCCTGCAGAATCAATCTTTGATGAATCTGAATCAGTAGCTGATGAAGAAATTGCTTTTGATTTTACAGATGATAATCTTGAAGAACCAGTAATTGATGAAATTGCTGTTGATGAAGATATTATTGACTCAGATTCAGAAACTGATTTACCAGAAGAAATTACAATTCCAAAAGAAGATGAAATGTTTGTTGAATCTACATCTTCTGACTTTATGGATTCAGTAAAAGATAATACAGATGAAACTGTATCTGAAAATCTTGAAGAAGCTACTTTTGAAGAAACTGCTATGGAGGAAGATATTCCTCTTGAGTTACCAAAAGATTCTTTGGAAGAAACTGAAGCAATTTCTGAAAATGACGATGTTCCAACTGTAGAAAAACTTCTTGAAAATGAAAACACTGAGATTTCTTTTGAAGATACAGAAATTCCTGTAGAACCTGTTACAGAAGAAGAACCTATTTTTGAAGAAACACCTGAAGTTGTAGAAGAAGTTGTTATTCCTGAAGAAGAAACTGCTGTAACAGATGAAACAGAAATTGCATTTGAAGAAACTTCAGAACCTGCTGTTGAAGACAGATTTGCAGAAGTAGATAATCTTGACAACAGTCTTTCTGAAAGCAATATTTCTTTCCTTACAGAGAAAGAACAACCTACTAACACAGAAACAGTAAACATTACTTCAGATCTTAAGCAGGATATTAAATCTGTATTGCTTTATATGGATCAGCTTTTGGAAAATCTTCCAGAAGAAAAAATTATCGAGTTTGCTAAATCTGATGAATTTACAACTTATAAAAAACTTTTCACAGAATTAGGATTATCTTAATATGGGATTGTTATCAAAAGCTAATCTCTTAGAACAAAATAAGGGATTAGCTTTTTCAAATTTTATTTCAAAATACAATATTTCTTTTTTCGCAATATTTGAGCTTAAACAAAATAATTATGTTATAGTAAACAGTTTAGGTTTTGATGGTTCATCTATAATCAATTCTTCTTCAACTGTTGATTTTTGGAATGGTGTATTATCTGAAGAAAACAAGTTATACACTTTTTCTTCAAAAGATTTAACAAATCCGCTTTTTCAATTTTTTTCTTTTAAAATTAAAGACAATGTTCATAAAATTACAGTTTTTAAAACTGCAAATAAAATTGTTTTAATTTGTAATAATGATTTACCTGAATCAGTTGTTTATGATTTTAATAAAATTGATTATTCTTTAAAATTTACTGATTTGGAAAAACTTAATTCATTTATAAATAATAATAGTTTTATTTATAAGGTTGAATTTGATTTCCAAGAGGCAGTTGAATCATTTCTTTTTTCAAAAAAACAAAAATTGAATAATTCCATGGAAGCTTATACATCTTCTATTTTCAATGAATTGTCTAATAGAGTTTTGTATAACTACACTCTTCCTAATTCAGGAATTGAATTTGATGATTACAAAATTAAATCAGTTTTTATATGTGATTCAAAAACTCCAAAAGATTTACTTATTAATCATCTTGTTCTCAACTTCAGGGAAGTAATTGAAAATTCTGCAGAAATTATAAGTATTGATTTCTCTGGTTCAATTGAAAACTTTCAGGAATTAAAAGATTATCTTCAGGTAGAATAAAATTGACTGCAGTAATACAAAAAGCAAAAAATGGCGAAAATACTGCATTATTAGAGAATATTTTTATTCATTCTAATTATAATCCATCAAAAGAAGCTGAACGTTTTGTTGCAAACCTTAAAATTCCATATATTCCACAAAACATTGTTATTTCAGAACCAGGTCTATCTTACATAATTCCTTTTTTTCGCAATCTTTACCCTATGGCAAAGATTGGCGCCATAAGATACATCCCAGATTTTTCAAATTATAATGATAATTTTGATTTTATAATAAATTTTTACGAATTTAATTCATCTTCTGAATTTGAAAATTATCTTTTCAATTTTTTTGGTGAAGAAAAATTATTACTTACTTATTTTTGTAAATGGGATGCTACGTCCAAACAACTTCAATCTATTGATTTTTCTGTATGGTCATGTATTAAAAACTCTATGGAAAAAGCAAAAACATTGTTAATCACAAGACAATACTTTGAAAAAAAATGGTTACTTAATTCTGTAAATTTCATAAGTAATATTGAACAAACAGCACTTCCAGAAAATAAAATAGAAATACCTGTTATTATCATTTCATCAGGGCCTAGTCTTATTCCATTTATAGAATTAATAAAACAAAATCAAACAAACTTTTTTATTATATGTTTATCATCTGCTATTTCTGTATGTATTAAAAACAATATTCATCCTGATTTATGTCTATCCACAGATGGCGGATATTGGGCTGGCCAACACCTAAAAAAAATTGATAAAACAGATACAATTCTTGCTCTTTCATCAGAAAGCTATTGTCCAAAAAAAATATTAAATCAATCTATAGTTTTGCCTCTTGATTACGAGGACGGAATATCTACTAAACTTCTTAAGGAATCAGGATTAAAATGTTTTTCTGCAAAAAGAAATGGAACTGTAAGTGGAACTGCATTGGAATTAGCTTTATCCCTATCCTCTTCTGATATTTTCTTCTTTGGATTGGATTTAGCTAACCAAAAAGGATTTCAACACACTCAGCCTAATGAATTAGATATAAACTCTTGTATTTCTTTTAATAAAATAAATAGTTCAGAAAAAAGATATGTTGTTTCAGAATATTCTAAATCGTCACTTGAAATATATCTTAAATGGTTTCAGGATTTTCAACCAAAAGAAAGAAAGATTTACAGGGTAATAAATCAAAACAATAAAAAAAATACATTAGGAAAAATAAAAGATATAGAAATAGATTTCTTAAAAAATTATATTTCAAAAATAAAAGATTCAAAAGAGAATAACTATTTTAAAGTTGAAACCACCCAAAAAAAGATTTATTCTTTAAAAGCAATTCTTCCACAGTTTTTAGCTGACTCAGAATTAAAAAAACAACTTTACCCTTTGGATTTTATTCATTATCACTATGAAAACAACAATGAAATATTAAAAAAAATAGACGATAAACATAATGATTTACAGAAAAAAATCTGGGCAATGATTAATGAATAGTAAAAACATCTATAAAGAATTTATTTCCGCTAAAAATGGTTCGCTGATTCCTGTTTTAAACTCTGGGAGAACCATAGAATCAAGATATAATCCGGAAAGAGAAGCAGAAACCCAAATACAAAATTTTGAAAAAAAATATAATGCATTTCTTATTCTGGGTATTGGTTCAGGAATTCTTATGAACAAATTAAAAGAAAAATATCCTGATTCATTAATTATTGGAGTTGAACGATCAAATAACGAATTAAATTTTTTATTTAATAATAAATACATATCCGGGCTCAAGGATTCTGATAATATTTTTTTTACAACAATCGAAAATCTTCAAAGTGAGCTTTGTGAAAAATATCTTCCTGCCAAATATGGAGATTTGAAGATTGTTGAACAACGTAATTGGATTTTTGAAAATCAGGATGTAACAGAAATAATTCAAAAACAAATTCAATCTGCATTGAAGCAAATTTCAGCAGATTTCTCAGTACAAAGTCATTTTGGAAAAATATGGTGTAATAATATAATCCATAATCTTAAGTTACTTTCAAATCAGAATAACAATTATTCTTTAATTACTGCACTGGATAGAAACAAAACTGCTTATATAATTGCTGCAGGTCCATCTATTGACGAAAATATAAACACTATAATCAAAGATACCAATAAGATTGTAATTGCTACAGATACTGCTTTTCAGATTTTACAAAAATATAAAATAAATCCACATATTGTTGTCTCCTTGGACGGACAGAATATTTCTTATAATCATTTTATGAATTCAAAAAAAATGGATAAAACAATTTATTTTTTTGATTTAGCAGGAGATTTTTCTGCCTCAAAGAATGTACCAGATGAGAATCGATTTTTCTTTGTTTCTGGTCATCCATTTTCTAGTTTTGTTAATAATTATGTCAATAACACTCTGCCTTCACTATTTGCTGGTGCAGGTACAGTTACTATCTCAGCTTTAGATCTGGCAGTAAAACTTGGATTTAAGAAAATAAAAGTGATCGGTGCAGATTTTGCATATTTAAATGGAAAATCATACGCAAAAGGTACATATTTAGATTCATTATATAACTATAAGACTTCTAAAATTAATTCAAATGAAAATAATTATGACAAGCTTCTTTTCAGAACTCCTCTAGAAATTATCAATAGTAATAAATATTCCACTTCTGTACTGGATTCATATAAAAAATCATTTTTATCTTATTTATCCATAAATAAATTGGAATATGTATATGAGAACAATATATATGGGATAAAAAATAAAATAATTAAAACCGAATTAAAAAAAGTCGAAAATTTTAATTTTATTGATTTTATGAATTATTTAAAATCAGTTTCTATTGAAAAGCTAGAACTTTCACTTCTTCCACTAATAGCATATTTCAGAAAATATAATAATTATGATGAAAATTTAGAGTATTCAGATTTTCTTAAACTTGCACACTCTTTTATAGTAAGTTATAATTAAGATTATGAAAAATAAATTTACTCTAGTCTATACAATTTTTGCTTCATTAATTTTTGCGTTTTCTATTACATTCCTTGCATTTAATCTTTATAAAGAATATTCTTATGGTCCTGCAAGAACCTCTTCGACCTTTAATTCAATTATTTCTGATGTAAGAAACAAATCAAAAACATCTTCTCCAGAAGAAATTGTTGGTTATTTACATAAATGTTTTGACAGATATAATGATTTTGCATATATCAAGATTTCATTTAATGATAAAGAATTGTTGAAATATCCAGCAAATGCTGTTGAATCTTCAACAGGTTCTAAACTTACAAAAAAATTCAAAAGTTCTATTTCTACTGACAATGGAAGTTTCTATTTAGATTGTGATTTATATCTTCTTAGACCATATTCAATTTTTTACTATTCAAAAATTTCTTTCCTCATTATTTTAATAATGACAATTATTACAGTAATATTAATTGTTTATCTGAATATGTCTTCTGAAATATCTAAATCTTCAAGTGTAGATTTGGAGCTTGATACAGAACCAGAATTAGAACATGTAGATACAACAGAAGAAATTGTTCAGATATCAAAACCTGAAGTTCCTGTAGAAAAAATTGAAGTAAAACCAGTTGTAGAGACACCAGTTTCTGAAGAACCTGCTGTAGAAGCAGCAGAGCCTTCTGTTTCAGAAGAATCTGTACAGAAACCACAGGAAACATCTGAAATTCCTACTGAAGAGAAAACTGATACAGATGAAAAAGTTGTATTACCTAGTGAAGAAGAAAAACCTTCTCAGCTTGAAAATCCGGAAGGATTATTTAATCCAATTACAGGATTTGGATGGGAACAGTATCTTCTGACAAGATTGGACAGTGAAATCAACAGAGCTATAGCATCTGAAATTGATATATCCTTATTTGTAATTCAGCTTCCTGGATTGGAAAAGACTTCTGATATTTTCAAGAATATTTGTAACTATCTTTCTATTCAGTTCCAGTTTAAAGACTTGCTCTTTGAATACAAAGAAGATTGTCTTACTGCAATGAAAATAAGTATGAATATTGATGAAGCACTGTCATTTGCTGATAAGATTTATTTTGATATTAAAAATATTATTCAGGATAAGGAATGCTTTATTGGTATTTCCAGCAGATCAATCAGAATGGTTTCTGGAGAAAGATTACTTCACGAAGCCGACAATGCATTAATACATGCAAAGGAAGATCCTGACTCACCTATTATTGCTTTTAGAGTTGATGCAGAAAAATACAGACAGTATTTAGAACAGCACAACTAATTAGTCTTTTCTTCCGAAGCTTCTTCTTTTGAAGTATACTTTTCTATAGTATACTTCAATCGCTCAATATTTTTATTATCCGGGAAGTCAGTTTTAAGTTTTGTAAATAAACTTTCAATTTCTTCCTGATTCTTTTTATAAGATTCTTCATCTGGCATTAGTATTGCAATATAGTTTTCAATATAAGTAGCATTTTCTGGTTCTAAATCCAATAACTCTTTATATATTTTTTCAGCTTCCTTAATTTCACCCTGCATTGTATAAATATATGCAAGGCTTGCTTTTAATGAAGAATTATCTTTGTCTCTTTTCAGCATTTTTTCATACATAGGTAAAGCATTATTCCAATCAGAAGTAAGAGCGTAACATTTTGCTAATTTATAATATGAAGACCAGTAAAGTTCTCTGTTCTTCATTGCCATTTCATAGTATTTAATGGCATTTGAATACTGTTCAAGATTGTAGTATGTATCTCCAATGTTTGAATATTCAACATATAAATTATTAAGAATTGCTTTCTCTTCACCCGGGATTGGAATAAGCTTATTGGAAGCACAAGACTCCAGGGAAAAACTCGAAATGAGAAAAATAAAAACTGTAATTAATGCAGACGATTTTTTCACTCTAATTAGCCAAGAACAATTTTTTCAATTTCATATAATTGAGATTTATACAATCCAGAAATATTATGACCATAATCAGCAATAAGCTGAATCATATTTCTTGGAGCTTCTTTAGTATCGCAACCATTAAGACGGTCACCAGCATCTCCAAGACCTGGCATAATATATGCTTTTTCATTCATTACAGGATCAAGCCAAAGAGTATAACAAGTACAATTTTCAAGAGCGCGTGTTACACGAATACTTCCCTTCAATGTAGAAATTGTGTTGAAGAAAGCGATTGATTTAGGTTTTACATTTTGACTCTGTAGATATTTTACAACAGTAACAAGAGAACCACCAGTTGCATTCATTGGATCAGCAAAAATCAAATCTTTACCATCAAGATCTGAAAGATTAAAGAAAGATTTATTCAAATCCATAATATATTCCATATCATTTTCATTTTTTGAATCATTACGACTGATTTTGAACAAAGCAAATGGTGTTTTATATCCATGTGAAGAATATTCCTGAATTTCTTTTGACATAATCATGGATGGTAAAAGGGCTCCACGAAGCATTACACACATAACTGTATTTTCAATTTTATGATCAATATCTGGAATTTTATGAACTGCATAATTCTGAACAGGGAAAGTTACAGGAGTTTTAACAACCATATGACCTTTTTTATCAGAATGCTGATCAATATATGCCAAACGGAAAAGCATTTCATAGGCACGCTGACTGTAATACATAAACTCCTGATGATCAGTTTTTACATCACGAAGTTTTGCAATTACACGAGAAGCTTCTGCATGAGCACCCTCTTCTGTTTCAAAAGAGTAAACCTTAATGTTAGGATGCTTTGCACAAACATCCTGCATTGCTTTACCCATTCTATCATAGCCTTCAATAACTTTTTCTTCATTCAATGGGTCAAATGACTTCATTGTTTCTTTAAACATCTGTTCAAGATTGTTTAAATCCTGCATATCTTCATTAGTAAGATATCCATCCAAATCTTCTGCTTTTAAGATTACCTTGTCATTTGCCATTTTTTTCTCCTATAAAACTAATAATTTATATAATTGTTTTTTATCAAGTTTAATACCATTAATCTGAAGTTCACTAGTACCAATAACAATGCTCTGAGAATTTGTTAAACCAAATGCCAAAGTAAGTAAAGTTCTTCCAGCTTTTAAATATTTGTCATTTCTAAATTGAAAATCAAGATTAAGTAAATACTGATTAGGATGTTTTGGATCTGTAACGAAAGAACCGGAAACATCTATTAATTTTAAATCTAACTGAGCTCCTGTTAGAATTGTAAGAAAAGACTGTGGTTTATTAGCATAGAAACGAATCTCTGATTCAGCTTCTGTAAGATATGAAACAAGAGCATCATCTAACTCTGAATAAATCCCCACATTTTCTGCAGGCATTGAAAAAAGAGAGTCATATTTATTAAGCATTTCAGGAATATCACGACCTAAACAGGTAATATTATCTGATGGAAATGAAATATCAACTCCATTATATGAATAAATCTGATATTCATTATCTGAATTACCAGGAATAAATTTTGAAGTCTCCCAGCCTGATTTTGTATTAAGAATTTTTGGAAGATATTTTCTTGGAATTGAGGAATCTATAGCAGCTTGAATTTCAGTTCCACTTTTAGAACGATTCAAACTGCAATAAATCTTGTTCACACAATTTGAAATAGTTTTTACTTCAGATGAAGAAATATTCTGAACATTATTTTCTATTATTCTATTTATTAAATCTTCATCTGCAGCTTTTGGAATAGCAATATAAAAACCACTGCTATTATCCAAAAGCTCAATAGGATGAACAGTTCTTCCTGCAGGAGGTAAAGTCTTACAACACGCAAGAAGAAAAGCGAGTATAGAAATAAATAATATACTAAGCTTTTTCAACCTTCATACCCCATTTCTTGTCATCAGCTTCAACTTCTACAGCATCAACCAATGAAGTTGACCATTCTGTAGAGGAAGCCAATGTTTCACTAGCAATAAAGTCTTTGAACATTTTATAAGCATCTTCAAGAACTGAATCACCAGAAAGTGTAAGTTTAATTCTGTCAGTTACATTATAACCGTTTTCTTTACGCTGGTTCTGAATACCACGGATAAGGTCACGAACATAACCTTCTTTCTTAAGTTCATCTGTAATCTTAGAATCAAGACCAACTGTCAAAGTACCATCGTTCAAAACCTTCAAATCATCTTTTTCAGTTCTTTCTACAAGTACTTTTTCAGCATTAAGATCAACTTTAGTTCCATCAACATCAATTGATACTGGTTTTCCATCAAGAATTCCTGCAATCTGATCATTAGAAAGTGTTGCAATTAGTGCAGCAGCAGCTTTCATCTTAGGACCAAGTTCTTTACCAAGTACCTTAAAGTTTGCTTTTGCACTGTATTCAACAAGTTCATCTTCGCGGTCATGGAATTCAACCTTCTTAACATTTAACTCTTCTGCAATAACATCCTGCATTTCTGCAAGAACAGCCTTCTCATCAGGATTACGAGTTACAAGAGCAACAGATGCCAATGGCTGACGGTTCTTCAAATTGAACTGATTACGCAAGCTGTGACCCATTGAAACTGCCTTCTGAACTGTAGCCATCTTGAATTCAAGCTCTTCATTAATCCAAGCTTTATTTACAGTTGGATAATCACATAAATGAACTGATTCTTTATCTTCTGAAGTCTTAAGGTTCTGGTACATTTCTTCTGTAATAAATGGAACAAATGGAGCTGCAACTTCAGCTACAGTCTTTAAAGCAATATAAAGTGCTTCGTAAGCTTCAGCTTTATCTGTATCATTTTCAGATTTCCAGAAACGACGGCGGCTGCGACGGATATACCAGTTATTAAGTTGATCAATAAACTTAACAATTGGATCAACTGCAGTAGATAAATCATAATCATCAAGAGCTGCAGTTACATCTGCAACAAGCTTCTGTGTAATAGAAAGTAACCATGCATCCAAAGGATTTGATGGAAGTTTACTGTCAAACATATGTCCTGTTGGCTGTACCTTATCAATATTTGCATAAGTTACAAAGAATGAGTAAGAGTTCCACCAAGGAATGATAATTGACTTAAGAACATCACGAACACCATCATCAGAGTAACGAAGGTCATCAGCCTTAACAACAGCCGAATGAATGAGGAACAAGCGAAGTGCATCTGCCCCAAACTTATTGATTGCTTCAACTGGATCTGTATAGTTACGCAAAGATTTAGACATTTTTCGCCCATCAGAAGCAAGGACAAGTCCGTTTACAATACAGTTCTGGAATGCAGGTTTATCAAACAAAAGTGCGGCAAGAACTGTAAGTGTATAGAACCATCCGCGAGTCTGATCCAAACCTTCAGAAATGAAGTTTGCTGGGAAGTGTTTTTCAAAATATTCTTTATTTTCAAATGGGTAATGCTGCTGAGCATAAGGCATTGAACCAGATTCAAACCAGCAGTCAAATACTTCCGGAATACGGTGCATTGTCTTTCCACATTTTGAACAAGGAATAGTAATTTTATCTACATACTGTTTGTGTAAATCGTCTGGGTAAGTTCCGCTTAAATCAGCAAGTTCCTGACGGCTTCCTACGCAAAGAGCATTTTTACATTCTGGATCTTCACACTTCCAGATAGGAATTGGGTTACCCCAGTAACGGTTACGGCTAACAGCCCAGTCACGAGAGTTAGCAAGCCATTTACCAAAGCGTCCTTCCTTAATATGTGAAGGCTGCCATTTTATCTGAGAATTTGCACGGAGCAATTCTTCGTGGTGGTCTGCAACTTTTACAAACCAGGAACCAATACCACGGTAAATTAATGGAGAACCACAACGCCAGCAGTGTGGATAAGAGTGCATATGCTGTTCTTTCTTAACCAGCTTACCTTCTTTCTTAAGGCGATCCATAATATCTTTATCACAATCTTTTACAAAGCGACCAACATAATCTGGTACTTCTTTTGTGAATTTACATTCTGCATCAATTGGTTCAACTTCTGGAACACCTGAACCTGCAAAAACTTTATGGTCATCTTCACCAAATGCTGGAGCAATATGAACAATACCTGTACCATCTTCTGTAGAAACGTAATCTGCATTGAACATACGGAATGCACCATCAGTACATTTCTGTTTTGAATCTTCTTCACAAACTTTTGGATCTGCATACTTTGCAAAGTATGGGAATAAAGGTTCATAACGTGCACCAAGGAATTCCTTACCTTTATGACGGTAAATGATTTCGTAAGCTTCTGGATCTTTATAATAAGCAGACAAACGAGCTTCTGCGAAAATATAGTAATCTCCAGATTCTTTATCAAGGATTTTTACATAATCTAATTCTGGTCCCATACAAAGACCCAGGTTTGAAGGAAGAGTCCAAGGTGTTGTTGTCCAAGCAATAAAGTATGTCTTACCGTTTGCCATATCAGGATCATCAATTGCGTCAGGAGCCTTTGTAATCTTGAAGCGAACAGTAACTGTCATATCATTTACATCTTTATAACCCTGAGCAAGTTCATGAGTAGAAAGAACTGTAGAACAACGTGGACAGTAAGGAAGAATATATTTTCCTTCATAAATAAGCTGTTTATCCCAAAGCTGTTTAGCAATCCACCAGATTGATTCCATGTATTCTGGATTCATTGTTTTGTAGTCATGGTCAAAATCAACCCAACGTCCCATACGTGTAATTGTCTGGCGCCATTCAGATGTATATTTAAGAACTGAAGCTTTACAAGCGTCGTTGAATTTATCAACACCAAGTTCTTCAATTTCGTGTTTTGAGTTAATTCCAAGTTCTTTTTCAATAAGGTTTTCTACTGGAAGACCATGACAGTCCCAACCAAAACGGCGTTCAACCTTCTTACCCTTCATTGTCTGGTAACGTGGAATAATATCTTTAATAGTTGATGGAATAAAATGTCCGAAGTGTGGAAGTCCTGTTGCAAATGGTGGTCCGTCAAAGAATACATATTCTTCTGAACCTTCTCTCTGGTCCAAAGATTTTTCAAAAATCTTGTTATCCTGCCAGAATTTTAATACTTCTTCTTCCTGTTTTGGGAAGTCTACTTTTGGATCAACTGGTTTAAAACTCATGTTAAAATTCCTTATAATCTATTTAAAATCTACTTATTATAGCGTAAAAACAAACAATATTCTATAGACCTAATTTTTTATCTATTTTTTCACGATTATTGCTGTAATCAAGAACTGAATAGCCCTTTGAATTAAGCATTTTTATAAAATTTATATAACTTGTTCCCGGCAACACATTTTCTGCTGCCTGTAAATATTCAGAACATTTTGTCTTATCAGTATTGAAATAATATTGAGAAAGATAGACAGCGGAATAATATTTTTCATAATCATTACTTGCACAGCTGTATGCCTGATTAAACAATTCCCCTGCTTTTTTTTGACTACCACCACCTATTCCTGGAGCAAAATAATACCACAAAGCACTATTCATACAGGCAACTGACATTTCAGGATATTTTTCAACTAAAGCATCATAATCTTTTTTTTCCTGCAAACCTAACTTTATAGCCTGAGTCTGAGGTAAAAAACGCATGCAGGAATTAATCAAATCTCCATAGGAAACCACATACCATTTATTTAAATCATCAGTATGCGATTCATTCCACTCAACAACCTTTTCATACTGATTCATTATAAGTTCTTTAGCAGATTCACTATTCATATCAATATTGTAGAGATATGTATATTTTGACAGAACCAGCAGATTTTCAATAATAAGTCTTACTTCATCAGACAACTGATTCTGAATTTCTGGACTTTCAATTTCAAGAATATAATCATCAAGCATTTGAATAGCTGACTCATTTGAGTCACAGGATCTTGTTAATAATTCCTGCTGCAGGGTCTTTTCCAACAACTGATTTTCAAAATCAGACATACTTTCCTTTGCGAATAAAGGTAAAATACTTAAAAGAATTACAAAAAATGCATATTTTTTCATACAATCAAAATAAACCAATCCTGTGATTTATACAATAACAGTCTTTACAATGTTCAATAATTGTTCTAATGTGTAATTTATGAATACTATAAACACAACTAAAGAAATCCCTATTTTCTTTGCAACAGATGATAATTATGCACCTTTCTTAACTGTGAGTTTAAATTCACTTTTAAAAAATGCTTCAAAGGACTATTTTTATAAAATTTATGTTCTTACAACTAATCTTAATCCAGTTCTTCAGGGAAGAATCAAACAGGTTTTAACACCAAATTCAACAATTGAATTCATTTCTTTAAAGAATGAACTTGATAAGATTCAGGATTTATTCCATTTGAGAGACTATTATTCAAAGGAAACTTATTACAGATTCTTTATTCCTGATCTGTTTCCAGATTATGACAAGGTTCTTTATCTTGACTGTGATATTATTGTAATTGATGATATTTCTAAACTCTACAACACAGATATAAAAGACTACTATGCTGCTGCAGCTGTGGAAGAAGTTATGCAGACTGTAAAAGTTTTTGGTGATTATACAGTAAAAAATCTTGGCGTTCCTACAGAAACATATTTTAACGCAGGTGTACTTTTAATAAACAACAAACGTTTCTTAAAATTCAAGATTGCTGAAAAATTTGTAGAACTTTCAAAGCAGTACACATTCCGTGTAACCCAGGATGAAGACTATCTTAATGTTCTTCTTAAAAATAAAGTAAAAATTCTTGATTTAGGATGGAACAAAACAGCATATAAAAATCCTGAGTTCAATGATGCTGACTTGAAGTTGATTCACTATAAAATCAACTGGAAGCCTTGGCATTATGACAATGTTCTTTATCAGGATTATTTCTGGAAATATGCTAAAGAAACTGATTTTTATGAAGAAATTCTTGCCATGAGAGATACTTATGGTGATGATTTGAAAGCCAGAGATCAGAAACAATATGAAAACTTAGTTCAGATGGCTATTGAAGATTCAAACAATCCTAATAACTATTGTAACACAGTAGTGAAATTTGAGAATCAGAAAGCTAAAGGACTTGTAAGAATTAATAACTTGAACCTTATTTCTAAATTAATTGGTTTGAAAGGACGAATTCTTAATGGCAACAGCGACAAATAAGATTTCACAGGTTGAGAAAAAAGAAACAGATCGTCTCAAGATTCTTGAACGCATAGATGAATTTGAAAAAAATCAATGGTGGTCAAAGGATGTTGAAGATGATCCTCCAACAGTTCCTCTTACTGCAGACAAAGTAGATTATTTGAACAAAAAATTAATAAATAAACTTCTTACCTACTTTGTTAACAGAAAGGCCTGGAAGTTTATTCTGCAGCTTATAAAAAATAAGCAGCTTATCATTAAAGAAATAAAAGGCATTGAAAACTTTGAAAAGGTTGCAGATAAAGGTTTAATCATTACCTGCAATCATTTCAATGCTTTTGATAATTTTGCCCTGCACTATGCTTTTTATCCTTATTTAAAAACAAGACTTTATAAGGTTATCCGTGAAGGTAACTATACATCTTTCCCTGGCTTTTATGGATTATTGTTCAGACATTGCAGAACTCTCCCATTAAGCTCCAATTATTCTTGTCTTAAACTTTTTCTTAGTGCAATAGATACTTTATTAAAACGTGGTGAAAAAATACTAGTTTATCCAGAACAAGGAATGTGGTGGAATTATAGAAAACCTAGACCAATGGCATCTGGAGCATTTAAATTTGCAGTAACAAGTAATGCTCCAATTCTTCCAGTATTTATTACAATGACGGATTCTGATTTAGTTGATAATGACGGATTCCCTATTCAGGAATATACAATTAATATTCTGGAACCAATTTATCCTGATGAAAAACTTTCTGCAAAAGAAAATATGGAATATTTGAAGAATAAGAATTATGAAATGTGGAAAGCAACTTACGAGGATTTCTACAAAATTCCTTTAACCTACTTAAATTCAGATGAATAAAGATAAAATTATTTATTTTTCAGATGAGTTAAATGACGAGTTCTCTACAGCGCAAATTCAACCTCGAAAAATAGATGAATCATATAATTATGATGGTAATAAATTTTTAAGAGCAATTTCTCACTTCTTCTGGTATAGAATTATTTTTTATCCAGGTGCATGGATTTATTTAAAACTTGTATATCATCATAAAATTATAAATCGCAAAGCATTAAAAAAAGAAAAAAAGAACAGTTTCTTTCTATATGGCAATCACACAAATGATATGGCTGATCCGTATATACCTACTTTTGTTGTATTTCCTAAATCCAACTATGTAATTGTTCATGCAAACAATGTTTCTATGCCATTTCTTGGAAGAATTACACCAAGTTTGGGAGCTATTCCACTTCCTGATAATCTTGCTGCCAGCAAAAACTTTACAAACAGTATTAAAGATAAAGTTGAGCACAACCATCCTGTTACAATTTATCCGGAAGCTCATATCTGGCCTTTCTATACAAAAATCAGACCCTTTGGGAACACCTCCTTCAGGTATCCTGTTCAATACGACAAAGCAGTTTACTGTTTTACTAACACATATCAAAAAAGAAAATTTAGTAAAACTCCTAAAATTGTTACATATATAGACGGGCCATTTTATCCAGATAAGAATCTAAATGGAAAAGACCAGCGTGAAGATTTAAGAAATAAAGTTTACTCTGCTATGGTTGAACGTAGTAAAATGAATAATGTAGAATTAATAAAATATATAAAAAAAACAGATGAGGAAAAAAATGATTAATACACTGTTTTGTGGTAACTATAAGGTTTTTGATGGAATTTTATCTTGTATTATTTCAATCCTAAAGAGAACAGAAACTAAAGAACCATTTCATTTTTACCTTTTTACAATGGATGTGCACCATTTAAGAGAAGACTACACTCCTATTACAGAAAAACAGGTGGATTTTTTACAGAAAGTAGTTAAATCATACAACAGCGAAAATTTAGTAACAAAAATTGATGTTACAGATTTGTATAACAAGGAGTTCGCCAACAGCCCAAACGAACAGTGCTATTGTTCACCCTATACACTAATTAGATTATTTGCTGATTTAGTACCTGAAATTCCTGAAAAACTTCTTTATCTTGATGCGGATTTACTTTTCAATAAAGATATTACTAAGCTTTATAATATTGATATCGAAAAATATGAATATGCAGCCGCTCCTGACCATTACGGTAAGCTTATTCTTTTCTGGCAGAAAAAATTTATTAATGCCGGAGTAATTCTTTTCAACATGAAGAAATGTAAAGAAACAGGTTTATTTGAAAAATCAAGAAATGAAATCAGAATGCATAAACTTACATTTGCTGATGAAAGTGCAATCATTAGAAGCACAACATATCAGCTTAAGATTTCTCAGCGTTTCAATGATCAGAAATTTCTTTACAAGGGAACCGTTATCAGACATTTCTCAAAAAGACTTTTCTGGTTTCCATATCCTCACACAGAAAACATCAAGCAATGGAATTACACTAAAATGCTGGCTAAATTCAAGTATCTTTGTTTTGAAGATGTTCTTTCAGAATACCTTTACTACAAAGGGAAATTTGAACGGGAATAGAATTATTTAACAATATCTTTAGCTCTTGGACCAAACTTTCTCTGGCGTTCTCTTACCCCCTGAATTAGGGAATTATTTTCTTCAAGAGCATCAATTAAATCCCAGTGCCAGTTTACATCATTTGGTGGGAAAATTGGCTGTGGGTCAGGTTTTCTTCGTGAATTCCCTTGTTTTACAATCTGCATTAATTCTTCAAAGGTATGTTTATCTGCAAGCTTTGTAAGGTATGGTTCTTCATCTACAATTAAAATTGATTTATCTTCGTTGAAAACAAATTGATTTTCATCAAAATCAAAAGGTGCTACTGTATTTCTGATTTTTTTACTGCGTCCAGAAACACAAGAATAATTATAACCACCAGAAAAAATATGCTTGTCTACATTGTATGATTCATCATCAAATTTTAAAGTTACTTTTTCATCTGAATATTCCATATCAGAACGCCAATAACGAATATCAAAATACTTATTTTCATTAAAATATATACAACTTAAATTTTCAGGTATTTTCTGCTGACTGACCTTAAAGCCTTCTGTTTTTAAATTTCCCCGATAATAATTAGAATCTTCTGAATCCTGAATATAAAAGTTTAAAAATATATTATCATCCAAAATCACTACAGGAATATTATTTTTCTGATTTCTTGAATATGTCATCTGCAATTCAAAACATTCCTTTAATTGATTTTTAGAAATTGGAACTACATCAATATAAACTTGTTCTGCTTTGCGACTTGTACCAGTATTTCTTACACGAGCTTCTTTTTTTGCATATTCTTCCGGTTCTACAGCCCTGTCATAATACCATCCGTAATATTCTTTCAAAAGAATAACAATTTGAGGATGATTCTCTTCTTCCGTTTTTTCAAAAAAAACAAATCTGTCTTTACCCTCCCAAATTCCATACAAAGAATCTGGAAGCTCTGCTGCAAAAAGATTGGATAAAGCGAAAAAAAATACTATTAACAGAGAAATTTTTTTCATATACATATACTATCGGCTTTTTTTTAGTCACGGATGATACGGATTGAACGATATTTAAATTTTTATCCTTATCATCCGTGGAATCGGTGACTAAAAATCGTATTAACAGTATAATTTTACCTATGACTTATTTAGCAAAAATTGGTGAGCTTACACTTAAAGGCTCAAACATTCAGGAATTTGAAAATCTTTTAAAACATAACGTTGCAGAATATTTGAAGGGCTTAAATTGTCAGATTGCTCTTCGTGCAGGCCGTTTATATATTGATTGTGATGAAGCCCTATCTGATAAAGTAGAGTTTTCCCTTTCCCACTTAATTGGTATTACAGGATGGGCAAAAGCTACTGTCTGTGAAAAAACAATTGAAGACATCAGCCGTGCAGTTTTTGAACTTGCTAAAATTGAAGCCGAGAAAGGATGCAAAACCTTTAAAATCGATGCCCGCCGTGCAGATAAAAGCTTTCCGATGAATTCTTATGAAATCAACTGTGAAGCCGCTGGTGATGTTGAATCAATTATGAAGGTTGATGTTCATCATCCTGATACAATTATTTATGTTGAAGTTCGTGAACGATGTTTTGTCTATGTAACTTCTAACATTGGATGCCGCGGACTTCCTGTTGGTTCCAGTACAAAAGGACTTCTTCTTCTTTCAGGTGGACTTGATTCACCAGTTGCAGGGTACAGAATGCTTCGCCGTGGAATGAAAATTGAATGCTGTTATTTTCATTCTTACCCATATACATCAGAAGAAGCTAAGCAGAAGGTTGTTACTCTTGCACAGAAGCTTGCTTACTACGGAATTAAAATGTATCTGAACGTAATACCTTTTACAGATGTTCAGATGCGTATTAAAGAACGGGCTCCAGAAGCATGGTCTACTTTAATGCTCCGTGTGTGTATGATGAAGGTTGCAAATCGTCTTGCAGGCCGTTGTAATGCAAAATGTATTATTACTGGCGAAAGTGTTGGTCAGGTTGCCAGTCAGACTATAGAAAATATGACTGTTACTGAACATTTTGCAACTTATCCTTTACTCCGTCCTTTGTGTGGTATGGATAAGGAAGAAATCATTAAAGATTCATATTTTATTGACACCTACGAAACTTCTATTCTGCCTTATGAAGACTGCTGTGTATTGTTCAGTCCTAAGCATCCGGTTTTACGGGGTACTATTGAACAGGCAGAAGAGATTTACAAGTCTCTTGAAGTTGATGAATTAATTGAACAGTCATACAAAGACCGGGAAATTGTAAAATTAACAGCCACCGGCGAAGCTGACTGGAAAACAAAGAACTAAAAATTATGAAAGCCCAGGAAAAAGAACTGATTTACAATCTTCTCAAAACTGCAGATGCCTACGAACTCGGCTACACACGGGATAAATTTGCCAGTGTAATGCAATTTTTTGATGATGAAGAAGCTCCTTCTGTTGAAATTTCTTCTGAACCCGTGCCAGTTCCTGTGTCTGAACCTGCACCAATTTCGGTACCAGCACCACAAAAATCTGGCATGACTTTAGAAGAACTAAATGCAAAAATTCTCAGATGTACCCGTTGTGGTCTTGCACGTACCAGAAACAATGTGGTTCCAGGTATGGGGGTACTAAATCCTCAGGTTATGGTTATTGGCGAAGGTCCGGGCCATGATGAAGATATGCAGGGCCTACCATTTGTGGGCAAAGCAGGATTACTTCTTGACAAAATGCTTAATGCCATTCAGCTGGATCGAAAAACAAACTGTTATATTGCAAATGTTGTAAAATGTCGTCCTCCAGAAAATAGAAATCCATTTCCAGATGAACAATCTGCCTGCTTCTCTTTTCTTGAAGCACAGATTCATCTTTTGAAACCAAAAATGATTCTCTGTATGGGAAAAATTTCCATTGAAAAACTAATGAATCAGTCTGTTTCAATAAATGCATCCCATGGACAGTTTTTTGATTATAACGGAATTCCTGTTATGCCAACATACCATCCAAGTGCACTTTTACGAAATGAACAGTTGAAGCGTCCTGCCTGGGAAGACCTTAAAAAATTCAGAGTGAGATTAAATGATCTTCTTAGAGATAATTCTTAATCTTCCAGTTAATCAAGGATTTACATATTCATATATTCCTCCAGAAAATGAAAAGCCTGAACTGAAGCCAGAAATCGGAAAACGAGCTGAAATTATGTTTGGCAATAAAAAGACTGAAGGCTTTATCATAAATGTTCTAGATCATGTTCCAGAAAACTGTCCGGTAGAGGAAAAAAAGATTCGTCCAATAAAACGAATTATTGATAAAGAACCTCTGTTTAATACAGAACTTATAGAAATGGCTAAATGGATATCACACTATTACCTTTGTACTTTAGGTGAAGCAGTTTATTCCATGATTCCTTCCGGCCGTCGTGAATCCAGTGCCGGTGGATTTAGTTTTGAAGAAGAACTTAGTTCCAGTCATAAGAACACTCTTTCAGAGGAACAGACAAAGGCTGTAAACGACATTCTTAATCAGGGGGCGGCTTTTCACTATCTATATGGTCCAACAGGAACTGGTAAAACAGAAGTTTTTCTTTCTCTGGCAGAAAAGATTCTTGAACAGGGAAAAGGCGTAATTTATCTTGTTCCAGAAATAGGTCTTACTGGTCAAGTAGCAAAATCAGTTGCTGAACGCTTTGGTAATACAGCCGCAATTCTTCATTCAGGACTTACCCCTTCTCAGCGTTTAGGAGAATGGCACAGAATTATGCATAAGGAAGCACGGGTTGTAGTAGGTGCCCGTTCTGCAATTTTTGCTCCAGTACCAGACTTGGGATTAGTAATAATTGATGAAGAGCACGATGGCTCATACAAATCTGGTAACAATCCCCGCTATCATGCAAGACAGGTTGCCATGAAGAGATGCTCGAATCTTAAGATTCCTTTAGTAATGGGAAGTGCTACTCCTTCTGTGGAAGCCTGGCACGGAATGGAAAAAAAGACCATTATACGTCATTCTCTCACAAAGCGACTTGCTGGTGGGGAAATGCCTCATATAACCTGCATTGATTTAAATTATTATAAAAACGACTGCTGTATTTCAGAGCCTTTGGAAAATGAGATTAAAAAAACTCTGGAACAAAAACATCAGGTTATTTTGTTTTTAAATAGACGTGGATTTACACACTTTTTCAGATGTAATTCCTGCGGTTACGAAATGGTATGCAAAAACTGTTCTGTTCCAATGACATACCATAAGAACATAAATCGGTTAAGCTGTCATTACTGTGGCTGGTCTACTTATCCTCCTCAAAGCTGCCCCCAATGTGGTTCTATGGATATTGGAACCTCTGGTTTTGGCACAGAATATATAGAGGCAGAAACCCGGGCTAAATTTCCAAATGCAAGAATTATTCGTCTGGACACAGATGTCTTAAAAAACAAAGATGAACTGTTAACATCTCTGGAAGATTTCCGTCAGGGGAAATATGATATTATGCTTGGCACTCAGATGGTAGCAAAAGGTCTAAACTTCCCCAATCTTCAGCTGGTGGGTGTAGTTCTGGCAGATGCAGGATTACATATGCCAGATTTCCGCGCCGGTGAAAGAACATTCTCCCTCATTACCCAGGTTGCAGGACGCGCAGGACGATATTTTCCTGACGGTAAAGTAATTGTTCAAAGCTATAGCCCAGGACGCGAACCGGTCTATTATGCCTGTAAAAATCAAATAGCTGATTATTATAATTATGAGCTTCAGCAACGAGACATGCTGGATTTTCCACCTTATTCAAGACTTCTTAGACTTGTATTCCGAAGTTACAACAAAGCTCTGGCCGCCAGTTCGGCAAATGATGCTGCAAAGCTTCTGGAACAAAATGCTCAACGAGGAATGGAAATCATTGGACCTGCCGAATGCCCTATTGAGAAAATCAATTCTTCATGGCGTTATCAGATTCTTCTAAAAGGAAGTTCAATCATTCCACTGCAAACTGCAGCAAGAAAACTGTTATTTGAATATTCTCACAATCAGAATGTTTACATTGAATATGATGTAGATCCTGTAAGTTTGTTATAAAAATTATTATACGTGTCTTCTTATTCCATCAAACTTAATTTCATACAAAAATAAACCTGTTGGAGGTGCTGTAACTCCGGCTTTTGTTCGATCCTTTGCTTCAAGGATTTTTAACATAGCATCTTCTGGTGCATTAGATTTATCAAGATTAATAAGAGTACCGGTTAAAGTACGCACCATTTTCCACAAAAAGGCATTTGCCTCTATTTGAAAAACCAGCAAATCTTTTCCCCAGATATCTTTCTGAATAAAAAAATGTGCATCGTCTATGTAACGGAAATTAGAAACACTATCATCACCACTAGCTGCAAAGGAAGAACAATCCAGTTCTCCTCTAAGGCATTCTGCATATTTATTAAGTCTATCGAGATTTGGAGTATAATTTTTTACGCACCAGGTATATCTGGTATTATTAGCAGAAATAATATCATCTGTTGAAATAAAATATCGATAAACCCTGCTTGTAGCAGATTTTCTGGCGCTAAAATCTTCAGGAACTTCTTTTGCCGCCATAATGCGCACATCCTGAGGCAAAAAAGCATTTAATGCACGAACATAATTTTCCGCAGGAATAGTTTCTATTGGTGAATAAAAATTTGCAGCCTGTCCAAGTCCATGCACACCACTGTCAGTACGACCTGAGCCATACAGCTGAACTTTCTGCTTATGAACTTTTTCAAGAGCCTTTTCAACTTCACCCTGAACAGTTCGTTCCGCTTCACCACCTTTTACATCATCCTGACGCTGCCATCCGCAAAAATCCGTTCCGTCATAAGAAATTGTTAATAATATATTACGCATTAGAAATCATCATCACTTACAAGCTTGGAAATCGAATCATATAGATTACGGGCATGTTCAAGAAGAGGGCCTGGCTTGTTTTTAGAAGATTTACCTAAACCAAAGATTCTGGCAATTGCAGTTTTAGATTCATTAAGTTTTTTAAGACGCAGCTGAATATCTTCCTGCTGACCATATTTATATTCCAGCAAACCACAAAGATAAATTACTCCATCCCATCCATAGTTTTTATCCATATCAGGGCCCATATTTGGCAATGCTGAACTTTTTTCTTCTCTTGAGCTTTCTACAAAAACAGCCTGCTGATAAAAGAACAAAGCTTTACTGTAGAACATCTGAGCGACAATGTCATAATTATGACCGGCACAATGCTGATTGATTTCCTTACTAAGCCATGCAAGTCTTAATGAAATAATAGCTTTTTTCATTGTAGGAATTGTATACTCGCCTAAATCATCGTAAGTCATTAAAGCAAGGTAGTACATTGCTGCACCATCAAATAAAGTGCGCTCTTTTTTTAAATTAAAATATGGGAAGATTTCTTCACAGGCTTTCTTACGCTTTTCAGAATGTTCAAAGAGTCTGTCCCCATCTTCTGGTGTGATTTTTTCTGTAAAATCATTCCAGAATAAAGATGTATAACAGAAAGGACAAGTTCCAATTTCATAAATAAGAGGATAAACACGGCCAAATTTTGCAGAAGGTTCAAAAATACGATGCAATTCATCTGTAAGTCCACCAGCAATCATACGACCATTACCACTTCGCATGATTTCCCGTTCAAAACCTTTCTTACAGATTGGACAGATACATTTATCTTTTGACCAGTAAGATATTGCAGGCTTTTTATTTGGATCTGCAGCCTTTTTTTTACTTGAAGTTGCCATTATAAACCTCTTATCTTATTTATTCTTTCTCAATAATCACATAAGCAATTGCATATTCTTTTTCATGACTTAAAGAAACATGCACATTACATTTTCCACAACGTTCATCCAGCAATTTTTTTGCTGTTCCCTGAATCATTAAAAACGGTTTTCCTTCATCATTTTTTTTTATAAACACATCTTTTAAATCAAAGGCTAAGCCAGTACCAAGAGCTTTGGAAAATGCCTCTTTTGCGGCAAATCTGGCAGCATAATGCTGGCATTGAGCAGCTACTGTCCCACTACATTTTTCCGCTTCATTATAGAATCGGTTAATCATCTGGGAATCTTTCACCCATTTTTCAAAACGTCGTACTTCTGTTATATCAGTTCCAATTCCGTAAATCATTCTTCCCCTTCAGGCTCTGCCGAAACCTGTGGTTCTTCATCTTCACCTTCCCCTTCAGGTTCACCCTCAATTGATTCTTCTGCAGTTTCAGGTTCAGGAGCTTTTTTTACATTAATCTTTATAGTTGAATTGGATCTTTCAATCAAATCAAAAATAGAAGGAATATTATATTTCACAGGAACTTCATATTCACCAGCTTCAGTAATATTTGTAAGGTCTATCTGAGCAAAAGAATCTGATGGGATATAAGATTCCAGATTCTTCATTGAGCCTGCCATTCTTACAGAAAGTTCCGGTAAAATACCGTCAATTTCAAAACTATCTGAAAGGTGTACAATCTGAGGTTTTATACCTACAAAAGTTGCCTCATGATCTATTGGACTTACAACAACAGTAGCTCTATAAGGCCCTTTATTATCAATATTAATTAAAGAAGATGCTTCAATACAGTAACTTTCAGAAGTAAATGTAGTTTCTGCATTCGAAATATTAATCTTAGTTGTAGAAATCTGATCAATTGCATCAAGAATAGTTTTTGGTCCTGAAACTTCAACTGTAGATGGATTCATAAGTATATCAGAAACCTTGAACCCATGTGCAACTTCACCAATAACAGATGGAGTAAGTGTAACATATTTTACAGCTTTCTTATCCACATCAATTTCAATTGTTTCATCCTTTAGTTTTATTTCTAAAGGATCTATTTCATAAAGCCTGTTTGTAATCGAAAGCTGAACGGGGATTTTATATTTTCCTTTTTCTGTGATTGTATCCAGATTAATACTTGCTGATATGTCTGAATTATGAATTGAATTAATCTCACTTGCATTTGTTCTTACAACTACCGAGACAGCCTGTGGAACATTACCTACGTGCATTACTATTCCATCTTCAATAATATTAAGAGGAACAACTATAGTTTTTTTATCAACTAATGAGGCTTGATGAAAAATATATAAAAAAATTGCAACAATAAGACAAACTACCTTAACAGGCCAGTTATTTAAAAGCTTATCAATTAATGGTCTTTTGTTCGTCAATTGTATCCTCCATAACCTTTTCCTCTGGTGAAATATCAAGAAGATTTTCAAGAACCTTTCTTACTTCCGAAAGAGACAGGTCATAGTTCAGTTTTGCATCATAAGCAAGGCTTAATGCTCCCGTTTCTTCTGAAACAACAAGAACAACAGCATCTGAAACTTCAGACAAACCAAGAGCAGCACGATGTCTTGTACCGAATGTTTTTTTAATTGTGTAGTTATCACTGGTTGGAAGGAAACATCCTGCCGCAATCAGTTTTCCACCCTGAATAAAACAGGCCCCATCGTGCAAAGAAGTATCTTTTCCAAAGATTGTCATTAAAAGACTAGATGAAAGATCTGCATTTAAACGAGTTCCTGTCTGAATAATATTTTCAAGCTGAGTATGTCGCATAAAAACAGCCAGCATACCTCGTTTCTGCTTTGAAAGCATATCTGCCGCAATAAGAACCGCATCAACGTAAGTGTGTTTTGAACGAGTACCAAAAGCAAACCATCCATTCTGACCAATTCGTATAAAGAATTTTCGAATTTCAGGTTGGAAAATAAGGGCAAAAGCAACAACCAGCGCAGGAGCTACAAAGTTCAAAAGCCACAGAATTGTCTGCAAATCTAGAAGGATAGCCAGTGCGTATGCAATTGCAAAAATAACAACAGTTTTTAGCATCTGAACACCATTTGTTTTTGAAATGAAGTCATATGCTTTATATAAAATGAAAGTAAGAACAGTTATATCTAAAACTGGCCGTATAAAATCATATATGTGTAGAAGCTTATCAAAACCATCCATAGATTTTTATTTTACTACAATATTAAAGATATTTCATCACATTTAAGCCATCAATTGTTTCTGAAACATCATGAACCCGTACCATAACCGCTCCTTTTTGAACCGAAAGCAAATCAGCAGCTAAAGTTCCGGCCATTCTTTCTTCAGTTGGCTTACCTGTCATTTCACCAATACAACGCTTACGGGAAAGAGCCATAAGGATTGGGTATTTTCCATCACAAATAGCTCCTGTATTTTTTATCAGATTGATGGACTGCTCATTAGATTTTCCAAACCCAATTCCAGGATCCACAAAAATCTTTTCCAAAGGGACTCCGTGACTAATACAAAACTGAACCTGCTCTTCAAGATATTTATTTACATCTTCCAGCTCTCCAGCTCCATTGTGCATCAAAATTACACCAGAACCAGTTCGCCCAATATATTCGGCATTTTCCACTTTTCCTGATAATGCACATACATCGTTCCAAACATCTGCACCATTTTCAAAAGCGGCTTTATATACTTCCAGTTTTGTTGTATCAATAGAAACAGGAATATTACTATTTTTTCGGATTTCTATAAGAACCGGCAGTATTCGATTAATTTCTTCTTCAGTAGAAACAGGAGTATACCCGGGACGAGTAGATTCTCCTCCAATATCAAGAACATCAGCACCTTCTTCAATCAGCTTTAAAGCTCTTTCTACCCCACCTCGGCTTCCCGAAAAAAATGAATCTGGAGTTGCATTTACAATTCCCATAACAAAAGCCGGTCTGTCTGTTTTCAAAATTTTTGAACCGAATACTACTTGCTGCATTGTGTAATTGCCTTTTTTATATGATTTACATCAAGTCCCGCCATTTCAAGAACATCATTTCTTGTACCATGATTATAGAATCTGTCTTCAAATCCCAGAACTTTTGTGTTTCTAATATTATGTTCTGCAAGAATACCATTAAGATATTCACCAATTCCACCAGTAATAACTCCATCTTCCACAAAAACAACACCATAATATTTTTTTGCAATCTCAAGAAAATATGTTTCATCAAAAGGTTTAATAAATCTTAAAAGATAAATATCTGCATATTCATTTTCCATAAGAGCATTACGTACTGCCTTCTGAACTTCGGAATAAATACCACCAGTAGCAACCACAAGAATTTTTTTAGGATGATTTTCCAGCTGGTCTTCTGTAACTCCATCCACAACAAACTCTGTACATGGTACAAGAATTCCTCTTCCCAACTCTACAGGAGTTTCAAACTGAGGAATTTCTGTAGGACATGTAAGCTTTGGATATCGGATTATAACAGATGTTCCATTATACACTGCCCATTTAAAACAAAGCTCCATATCCTTCGCACTAGTTACAGACATAAGTTCTAAATCTGGAATTGAACGGAATAGAGCAATATCAAAAACTCCCTGATGGGTTACACCATCATCAGGAACAGCACCTGCTCTATCCAGCATAAAAATCGCGTGAGATTTCTGCAAAGCTATATCATGAATCATCTGGTCTACCGAACGCTGGATGAAAGTAGAATAAATACAACAAACAGGAATTTTTCCACCTTTAGCCAGTCCGCCTGCAAAGGTTACAGCATGCTCTTCAGCAATCCCTACATCAAAGAATCTCTCAGGGAATTTATGAGAAAAATTTGTAAGTCCTGTACCTTTAGCCATAGCTGCTGTAATTGCAACAATATCCTGATTTTTTTCAGCTTCTTCGGAAATTATATTACTGAAGGCTTCCGTAAAGCTGACAGTATCAAATTTTTCAACAGTACCGTCGCTGGTTTGAAAAGGACCAATTCCATGAAAAAGCTCCGGCTTGTCTTCTGCAGGACTATACCCCTTACCTTTTTTAGTAACTACATGAACAACAACAGGTCTATGAAGTTTCTTAACACGACGTAAAACCTTCTCTAGAGCAGCTTCATTATGACCATCTAAAGGTCCAACATATTCAAAGCCTAAATCTACAAAAAGGTTATTAGTAAGTAAAAGACCTTTTAATGCTCTTTTCAGGCGGAAAATAATCTTTTCAAGTCCCCGTCCCAAATATGGAATTTTATCAATCGCCTTGTCTACTTTGTACCTAAAAGACTGATAGCGACCTGTCATAGTGAGACGACTTAAATAACGGGAAACAGAGCCTGTATTATGATCAATAGACATCTGATTATCATTCAATATAACAATAAGATTTTTATTCAGCTGACCTGCATGAGAAAGTGCTTCGTATGCCATACCGCCAGTAAGAGCACCATCTCCTATTACTGCTACAACCTTTCCAGCTTCACCATTAAGTTCTCTGGCAGTTAAAAGTCCAAGAGCAGAAGAAATAGATGTTGATGAATGACCGTGAATAAAAAAATCGTGAACACTTTCTGTAGTATTTGTGAATCCGGAAAGTCCGTCTTTTTTTCTTAAAGTAGAAAAATCTTTATATCGGCCTGTAAGGAGCTTGTGAGTATAACACTGATGACTTACATCCCATATAAAAGCATCTTTTGGACTCTCAAAAACTCTATGCAATGCAATTGTTAATTCAACAACACCAAGATTGCTGGCAAGATGACCTCCGTTTTTTCCAACTACATCAATAATTGTTTTGCGGATTTCCTGAGCCAGCTGTTTCAACTCTTTCTGAGACATTTTTTTTAATTCTTCTGGTGAATGTATTTTTGAAAGTAAAATTTTACAGCCTCGATAATTATATGATATTTAAAAAAAAGACCGCGTAAAACAATTAGTTTCTACGCGGTCTATGGACACATAGTTTCGACAAAAAAACTACTTGCTCTTATGTCGATTACGTCTAAGCATCTTCTTTCGCTTATGTGTCGCCATCTTCTGGCGCTTTCTTTTCTTTCCACAAGGCATGAGGTGGCACTCCTACTTTATAAAGTGTGTTCATTATTACAAAAAATTAATGAATGGTCAATAGGTTGAATACTTTGAAACAAATTTTTTTATAATATCTGATATAACTCTATAATTATCTTCAGATGCAGAAAAATCTATAATTTGACTGCCGGGAATATCACGTATATAGGTATATTGTTTTTTTGCATATTTTGTACTGTGATGTTTGATTGCTTCCCGAATCTCATCAAGATTCTCAGATTCAAACCATTCACTGTAGCCGATTGCCTTTAAGCCTGGAGTTTCTCTGTTATAGCCTTTTGATATAAGCGTTCTTACTTCCTCTTCCAAACCATCATCAAACATTATATCAACCCGCTGACGGATTCTTTCATAAAGCACTTCTCTTTCTGGTTGAAGAACAATAAAAAGAAAATCATATTTTTCACGGAATTTCTGTTCTATCTGATAGCTGGTTCTTGTGTTTCCAGAAATATAAAAAACCTCAAGAGCACGGCAGATTCTGTATGAATCATTAACATGGATTTTTGCAGCACTTTCCGGATCAATTTTCTGCAGTTCCTGATAAAGAGCCAGATTTCCTTCTTTTTCGATACGATTCTTAAGTTCATTACGGATTTTCTCATCAGAAACTGGAGTTGGAGGAACACCATATAAAAAATTACGGATATAAAAACCAGTTCCTCCACAGACTACAGGAATTTTTCCACGGAAAAAAATATCCTTACATGCAGCATCGGCAGCATCAACAAAATCAGAAACATTAAACTGCTGGTCAGGATTTAATATGTCTATAAGATGGTGAGGAATTTCTTTGCAAAATTCTTTTGTTGGCTTTGCTGTACCAATGTCCATTTCACGGTAAACAGCCTGAGAATCAGCACTTACAACCTCTGCATTTAAAATAAAATGACTGCCCTGAGGTGAAAAAAGTTCCCTTGTCAAGGCAGTCTTTCCAGAAGCTGTTGGTGCAAAAATCACGATTACCGGAATCTTTGCATTATCAACAATCAAATTAGTCTTTCTGATCAATTCTCATGCTTACTTTGTTTGTGAAGAGCTGTTTTGCAGCAACACATACAACCTTATCATGATTAGCTTCAATTTCTGGGTCATTAACCTTAGCCATCTGATAAGCACGAAGACTTGCAGCTACGGTTACTTCGTAAATATTTCCTTTATATGATACTAACTGTTCCAATGGGAAAACCATTCTATACCCCCACAATGTAATACTTCATTTTAACGAGATATGTAAATAGTGTCAATGAATCTTAAAAACATGATAATATAGTCACGGATGACACGGATATTAATTTTACATTCATATAATCCGTGACTAAAGAACTAAAATCACAAACTACTATATATCATATTTTTTATCCGTCGAGTTGGTCCTGAAGTACCTGTGTCGGTTCTTTGCATGGTCATTACAATTGTAAGATTATTTTTGATATCTACAGAAACATAAGGTCCAAGCCAGCCATCCCATCCGAATTCTTCATAATCAGTAATTACATTTGCCTTACCAGGTTCAAATGCAACCCGAAGCAGATTGCAGTAAGTGTAGCCAGAAAGATGCGGCATTTTCTGATTGAATTTCTGCTGCAAATCATCGTGAAGTCGTGCATGACGTAAGAAATCTACAGTTCCCTTTTTAAGAATACGCTTTCCATCCAGTTCTCCACCATTTGTAAGCATAAGGGCAAATTTCATATAATCTTCTACAGTGGAACAAAGTCCTGCTCCACCACTTTCAAAGGCTGGTGCATGATCCATTTTGTCCTGAATACCTAAATTACAATTAGTAAATGGTTCCAGCTTCTGACCATCATCAGTTTTTACACATTTATAAACTTTTGCAAGACGATTCTGCTTTTCTGCAGGAACGTAAAAATCAGTATCTTTCATTCCAAGAGGTTCAAAAATTCTTTTTTTCATGAACTCACTTAATTTCATACCACTGACTTTTTCAATTACTGCTCCAAGAATATCTGCCGAAAGTCCATAATTATAATCAGTTCCAGGCTCAAAACTTACTGGAATCTTAGCAAGTCTTTCTGCCACATCCTGAGTAGTGATTTTATTTGGACCTGCCACATCAGCATTCAATTCCTGAATTAAATCTGAAGTAAGCTGTTCACCTAATGGACAATCCTCCGACCAGGCACCATAGGTATAACCACTGGTCATATTCAGTAAATCCTGAACAAGAATATTTTTAAAAGCCTTTTGGGGAGTTCCATTTCTACCCTTATCATAACAAATCTGAAGATTCCAGAAAGCAGGTATATAATTTGCAACTTCCTCAGCCAAATCCAATTTACCTTCTTCTACAAGAATCATTGCAGCAACACTTGTTACAGGCTTTGACATAGAATACATTCTGCAGATTGTGTCACGATTAAATGGTTTACCAGTAGAAACATCTGCCAGCCCAGACTGCCAGTAACCTACTTCCTTTCCATCTTTATAAACAAGAAGATTTGTACCAGCAAAATAATTTGATTTTACAGCATTATCCAGCACATGCTGAATTTCTTTTAAATTCATAATATCCATAGCTTTATTTTATGACGTTTTATACATAAAGAAAACAATTTTTAATAATTCTAAACGTTTTTTTATTTTGGATATAATCTCTCTGTATAATTTCCCTTAAGTTAAAAATTTCATTTTATTTTATTTTGGATTTAGTATAGAATGGAAAGTTATGAAGAAAACAAAGCTTGTTCTGATTAATTTGCTTATTGTTGGAATTCTTATTCCTGTTTTATATACTTTAATTGCAATTGGCTCTTTCACAAAATCCCCTAAAGTTGAGATTCAAAACAATGTAAATGCTGATGCCCCATTATTAAGAGTAGCAGCAGATTTTGACTTTTCCCCATATTCTTTTTACGATGAAAACAATCAAGTTTCCGGTTTGAACGTTGAACTGATGAATGAAATTGCAAATCGTCTTGGAATGAAACTTGAAATTGTATTTACAGACTGGATTTCCTGTAAAAAACTGTTACAAGCAAAAGAAACAGACCTTATTCTTGGACTCGAAATATTTTCTAATCTTCAGGGAGTTTTAAAAACTATTGCAGTTTCAAAAGATCAGCTTCTTGTTTTTGGAAAAAATGCAATTAACGATATATCTGGTCTTAAAGATAAAAAAGTTGGACTTATTACTAATTCCGTATTAGAAAAAAATTATGATTTAAACTGTGAATATGTACCATATTATACAAATACAGATGTTCTTGATGCCATTGAACATGGGGACATAGATTATGGTATCTGTCACGGTTCAGTTGCCAAGAAAATTCTTGAAAAAACAAATTATAAGATTATTCCAAGTATTTCCCTTATGAATAGCTATCCTGCCATTGGTGTAAGAGATGATCTTCCAGAATTACGAGATAAAATCAATAATATTCTGATTCAACTTGGTGACGAAGGATTTTTTACTAAGCTTGACAATAAATGGCTTATTAAGTTTACAAACAAAGTAACCGTTCAGGATGTTCTTAATTCCGATGCAAAACTTTACTTCATATATTTCATTCTTTTTCTTTTTTCCATATTCTTAACAGTTTTCTTTTTGCAGAATGATTACAGAAAAGAAATATTAATGAAAAAATCCCTGGAATATCAGGCATCTCTAAAAAAACAGAACGATATGCTTACTTCAATTGCAAATGTTTACTTTACAGTTCACGCAATTAATCTGGTAGAAAATTCTGTCAAAGAAATTCAATCTTCTACTCAAGCAAGACTTTATGTTAATAAAACCTATGATGCAATTACACAAATGAAAAGTGTAATACAAAATACAGTTATTCCTGAAGATATTGAAATGGCATTGACTTTTACTGATTTGACTACATTACCACAACGAATGGAAAATAAAGACAGTATTCTTGCTGAATTCCGAGGAACAGAAATAGGCTGGTTCTGTGCACAATTTATTGTTATGAACAGAGATGATTCTGGAAAAGTTACAGATGTTATATTTACAACTCAATCAATAGATGAAATGAAAAAAGAAAAAGAGTATCTGCTCAAGTTATCCAGATATGATGAATTAACCCGCTTGCTGAACAGACATGCTTATGAGTCAAAAATTAAAGAACTTATAGAAAATGACATTAATAAAGTCTCTGTTGTAGTTCTGGATGTAAATAGTCTTAAAGCTACAAATGATAAAATTGGACACCATGCGGGGGATGAACTTATCCGTGGTGCTGCAGATACTATTCGTGAATGCTTCAACAACATTGGCTCTTGTTACAGAGTTGGTGGAGATGAATTTTTAGTAATTATTGAAGGAGATGATATTAATCTGGAATCCATATTAGAAAATTTCAGAACTCTTATTGATAAATGGAAAGGAAATCTTGTTGATAAGCTGTCTCTTTCAATTGGTTTTGCCACATTCAATGAAATTGAAAATTTTACTTTAACTAAATTTAGTGAATTAACAAAGCTTGCAGACAAACGTATGTATGAAGACAAAGCTCTCTATTACAATCGTTTAGGCATAGAACGAAGAAGGTAAATTTTTCATTCGGTTAAGTAAATAATATTAATTTTCTCTATTTTTTTCATAAGAAATAATTTAAACTTTTTACGGAAAATTTTGTATTCAAGAATTGAAGTAATGTACATATAATTGAAAAAAATATACAATCAAGTTAAAGGATTTACTAAAATGGATAATAAAGAACTTATTTCCAGCGGAAACGCTGTATTAGGAATTGAATTCGGTTCAACACGAATTAAGGCTGTGTTGATTAATGAAAAATATGAACCAATTGCCGGAGGTTCTTACACTTGGGAAAACTCTCTTGATAACGGTATCTGGACTTACCCACTTTCACAGATTCATGAAGGTCTTCAGACTTGTTATGCAGGTTTGAAAAAAGACGTTCAGGAAAAATATGGTGTAAAACTTACAAAATTCCGTGCTGGTGGTATTTCTGCCATGATGCACGGTTACCTTGCTTTTGATAAGGATGATAATTTACTTGTTCCATTCAGAACATGGCGCAATACAATTACTGGGGAAGCTTCATCTAAGCTTTCTGCAATGTTCAACTATCCTGTTCCAGAACGCTGGAGTGCATCACACTTCTATCAAGCAATTTTAAATAAAGAAGAACATGTTTCTAAGATTCAGAACGTTTACACATTGGCAGGATATATTCACTACATGCTTACAGGTGAAAAAGTTCTTGGTGTTGGTGATGCTTCTGGTATGTTCCCAGTTAAACTTTCTTCAGACGGAAAATCAGCTGATTATAATCCAGACTTTGCTGCTAAATTCGAAGCTTTGCCAGAAGTTAAAGCATTTGGATTTAAGCTTGCTTCTGTATTCCCTAAGGTATTGATGGCTGGTGAAGCTGCTGGTACTTTGACAGCTGCCGGTGCAAAATTCCTTGACCCAACCGGAGAACTTGAAGCTGGGATTCCATTCTGTCCTCCAGAAGGAGATGCAGGAACCGGTATGGCAGCAACAAATGCTGTTGCAGTAAAAACTGGTAACATTTCTGCAGGAACTTCTGTATTCTCAATGGTTGTTCTGGAAAAAGATCTTGCCAAAGTTTACCCTGGAATTATTGACGTTGTAACAACTCCAGACGGACGTCCTGTTGCCATGGTTCACTGTAATAACTGTACAGGCGAACACAACTACTGGGTAAATCTTTTCAAAGAAGTTGTAGATACACTTATTCCTGATAATAAAGTTTCAGTTGGTAAATATTACGATGAACTTATTATGAAATCTCTGGAAGCAGATAAAGACTGTGGTGGATTGCTTGCTTACAATTACCTGTCTGGTGAAACTGTAACTGGCTTTAATTCAGGCCGTCCATTGTTTGCCCGTGCTGAAAATGCAAACTTCAACATTGCAAACTTTATGCGCGTTCAGATGTTCACTTCTCTTGGTGCTTTGCGTGCCGGAATGAACATTCTTTATGATGAAGGAGTTCCTGTAGAATCTATGTACGGAGCCGGCGGATACTTCAAGACTGAAGCAGGACTTAAATACATGGCTGCTGCAATGAAATGTACTGTAAGTGCTATGGAAACTGCCGGCGAAGGTGGTCCATGGGGTATGGCTATACTCGCAGCTTACGCTGCTAAAAATGCGGAATGCGGAATTAAGAATGCAGAATTGGCTGAATTCTTAAATAAAGAAGTATTCGGTTCATGCAAAACAGTTTCTGCAAAACCAGAAAAAGACATTTGCGAATCCTTCGAAATCTTCTTTGAAAGATATATGAAAGGTTTGGCTATTGAAAAAGCTGCTGTGGAAAACTTGTAATTTTTCAGCCACAGATAGGACGCAGATTAGACACAGATAAAATATTGAAGAATAAATCTGTGACCTATCAGTGTCCCATCTGTGGCTAATATTTTTATGGAGATATAAATATGACATACGAATCATTAAGAAATGAAGCTTATGAAGCTAATATGAAAATTCCAGAAAATCACCTTGCTCTTTATACTTGGGGAAATGTTTCTGCTTTTGATAAAGATAAAGGAGTTTTCGCAATTAAACCAAGTGGAGTTCCTTATCCAGATTTGACTCCAGAATCTATGGTTATTATTGATGTTGAAGGAAATAAAGTTGACGGTTCTATGAATCCTTCTTCTGATACTCCAACTCATGCAATTTTGTACAAAAAATTTGGTCTGGAACAGGGGGCAGAAATTGGTGGTATTATTCATACTCACTCAACTTATGCTGTAAGCTGGGCACAGGCAGTACGTTCAGTTCCATTGTTTGGAACAACACATGCTGACCACATTCAGAAGGCAGTTCCATGTACACCTTACCTTTCAAAAGAAGCAGTAGAATCAGACTACGAAAAAGAAACAGGCCTTTTGATTGTAAAACACTTTGCAGATTTAGGACTTAATCCAAGCGAAGTAAATATGGTATTGTGCGGTGGTCACGGACCATTTGCCTGGGGAAAGAACGCAGACAAAGCCGTTTACAACGGAACAGTTTTGGAAGAAATCTGTAAAATGGCATTAAATACATTGGCATTGAATCCAGAACAGGCCCCACTCCCAGAATGGATTGTAAATAAGCATTACATGAGAAAACACGGCCCTAATGCTTACTACGGTCAAGGCAAATAACGGAGAAACGTTAAAAAATAAACGCGAATACACTGGTGTCAGTCATCAGTGTATCACTTTTTTTAAATACACTGGTGTCAGTCATCGGTGTATCACTTTTTAAATACACTGATGTCAGTCATTGGCGTACCACTTTTTTTAAATACACTGGTGTCAGTCATTGGTGTACCAATTTTTTTAAATACACTGGTGTCAGTCATTGGCGTACCACCCTTTTTGTTTTACTGACGTGATTGTTGCATTCCACAATATATTCATCCGTTTAATCCGTGCTTTTTTTATCTATATTTTTTATAAATTTTTTCAAATTCATTTCCTAAAATCGTCACATTTGGTCTATATTATATATGTATGAATCGTTCCAGTTGTACACAAGCTTTGGTGCTTAATTTAAAACCGCTTGGAGAAAACAACAGCTCTGTCACTCTTCTCACTCCAGAACATGGCATTTTGTATGCTACTTTATACGGTGGTCCAAAATCAAAAATGCGTTCACTGGTTGCTCAATGGAACAGCGGGAATATCTGGCTTTATGCTAATCAGGAAAAGAATCAGATAAAAATCAGTGACTTTGAAGTAAAAAATTATCATACAAGTTTTGGGCAGAATCTTTTTAAGATGTATGCTGCTTCTCTGGCCGCTGAAATTGCAATAAAAACCCGATGCGCTGGCAGTAACGAACAATGTTTCAAGCTGGTGAACGGCTTTTTAGACGGTATGGACCTTTGCGATGAAGATCAATCTCGTCTTGGGCTTCTCCGCTTTTTATGGCGTTACCTGGAGCTTTTAGGCATACAGCCTGAATCTCATGCCTGTTCGGGCTGTGGCAAATCTTTTTTAGAATCTGAGTTTGCCCCAAATGACATTTCATATTATAATAGTATTGATAATAGTTTTATCTGTTCTGAATGTTCTGAAGGATTTTCTCATCCAGAAGGTTCTTCTTTATTGATGAATTTGCAAACCTCTGCAGTTCAATATTTAACAGCCGTATCTGTTCTTAAACCTTCAGAAGTCCGCAAGCTTCAGGTCAACAAAGACGGCTACAATCAGATGAAACAAATTATCTTCTTTTTAATTCAAAACGGTATTGATCAAAAACTAAACTCTATAGAAACTGGGATGGGAATTTTATGAGAGCTACTGATGTTATTATAAAAAAACGTGGAACCTTTGTTACTGACGATAATGGCAATAAAACATTGCAGGGGTCCCAGCCAAATACAAAAGAAGAAATCCACTTTATGATTCAGGGCTGTGTAGACGGTTCTATTCCTGATTATCAGATGTCTGCCTGGCTTATGGCTATTTTCTTTAACGGCATGACTTTTGAAGAGACTGGTTATCTTACTTCAGAAATGCTTTATTCCGGTGATGTAATTGATTTCCATAAAGATGGAGCAAATGCAGATACAGTTTATGTTGATAAACATTCAACTGGTGGTGTCGGCGACAAGCTTTCTCTTCCTCTTGCAGCAATTGTAGCAGCCTGCGGATTAAAAGATCCAATGATGAGCGGTCGTGCTCTTGGTCATACAGGCGGTACTCTGGATAAGCTGGAATCTATCAACGGTTTTACAACTCAGCTTACTCAGGAACAGTTTATGGAAGCTGTTAATAAGTACGGTTATGCCATGATTGGTCAAACACCCAAAATCGCACCTGCAGATAAAAAATTATATGCACTTAGAGATGTTACTGGGACTGTAGAATCAGTTCCTCTTATTACAGCCAGTATTCTTTCTAAAAAAATTGCAGAAGGCTCAGACGGTCTTGTATTTGATGTAAAATACGGAAACGGTGCCTTCATGAAATCCAAAGCTGATGCAGAAATTCTTGCCACCTTCCTTGTAAATACATCCAAGGCCATGGGTAAAAAAGCTACAGCTCTGATTACTGATATGAACACTCCTCTGGGGTACAAAATAGGTAACTTCCTTGAAATCGAAGAAACTATTGAATGTCTTCAGGGAAAAGGTCCTGAAGATGTTATGGAAGTAACTTACGCATTAGGTGCAGAAATGCTTGTAATGGCAAATCTTGCAAAAAATACTGAAGATGGAATTGCAAAATGCAAAGCTGCAGTAGATTCTGGTGCAGCTCTTAAAAAATTTCTGGAAAATGTACAGGTTCAAGGCGGGAACGCTGATGAACTTATGGGACAGCTTGGTAAACGACGCTCACAATTTAGAACAGAGCTTAAAGCTGAAGAAGACGGTTACATTTTTATTAATGCCTTCAAAACTGGAATGGCAGGTGTAACTCTTGGAGTTGGTCGTAACAAAACTACTGATCCAGTTTGTCCTGATGCCGGTATGATTTTACATGCCCGAACCGGTGATTTTGTACACAAGGGCGATTTGATTATGGAAATATTTGGTAAAGATAAAGATTGTTTAGAGGTTGCATTACCTATGCTGCAAGATGCGGTGGTCTACACCCCTGATCAATCTGAAAAAAATCCACTGATTTTCAAAAAAATTTAACAGAGACAGATTTCTAAAAGATTTTCTCAATTTCTCAAAAGGACTACACTTTGAATAACTGGATTAAGAAGCCTGTTACAAAAGCGGAAATTACACCGATTTGTGATAAATTTAATGTTTCCCAGATTCTAGCTTCAATTTTTATCAGGCGTGGAATTACAACAGGGAATGATATTTTATATTATCTTGAAAATGATTTACGTTTTCAGCACAGCCCTTTCATGTTCTCCAATATGGAAGATGCTGTAGAACGCATTCTTCAGGCAAAAGAAGAAGGTGAAAAGGTGCTGATATTTGGAGACAGCGATGTTGACGGTATTACAAGTACTGCAATTTTATACGAACACCTTAAAAGAATGGAAATAGATGTTCAATGGCGTCTTCCTCTTTTAGATGACCCATATGGACTTTCAATGCATGCTGTTGATGATTTTGCGGCACAGCAAGGAACTTTAATCATTACAGTAGACTGCGGTATTTCAAATTATGATGAAATTCGTCATGCTAATGATTTGGGAATTGATGTAATTGTTACAGATCATCATAATCCCCCTGAAGAACTTCCTGAAGCAATCATTATTATTGATCCAAAAACCTCAGATTCAGGATATGCCTTCCAAGACATATCTGGTGCAGCTGTCGCATATAAACTTGTTTCCGCCCTCCGATTTACAGAGTCTGATTTCTATAATGCAGAAATCTGTCTATTTGATATAACAGAAGATTCAGAAAATAACTGCTATAATATTGATTGTCTAAAAATACGCAATCTTGTAAAAGTAAAGGAACTTCACGAAAAAATCATTCCTGGAAAAACTTCTATTTATGATTTGAAACTCCCCTACTTTTTACAAGGACAACTGATTTATGTATGGGACTCTGCTTCCACAAAAAAAATTCTTTCAGATATTTTTGGTTCCGGTATCGAATTCAATCTTAATGATTTACGAAATGAAGTTTCAAAAGTCATACCGGCATTAGCAAGAAAAACAACAGCCCAGTTACAACAGCTTTCTCTTATAGCTAAATATATTGAAAATGAAAACTCCGTAATAAACAGTCTTTTCAATCTATATAAAACCTATTGTCAGAAAATCATTGCCTCAAAAACACCTGAACAACTTCAGGATGAAAGAAAAGATTTACAACTTGTTGCTTTGGCTGCTCTGGCAGATATTATGCCTATGCAGAATGAAAACCGTATTTTTGTAAAAAATGGTATAGCATCTATCAAAACAGATAGACCAAGACCTGGCCTCGCAGAATTATTCAATAAACTTAAGATAAATGCTGATACTGTAAATTCTACAGATTTATCCTGGTCGGTTATACCATCGTTAAACGCAGCAGGACGAATGGGAAAATCAGATTTATCTCTACAGCTGCTTATTTCTAAAGATCCAAAAGAACGGGAACAACTGGCTAATACAATTTTTGATTTGAATGAAGAACGAAAGGAACTTGTTGCTCAGGCTATCTACAAAATTCACGAGCCTGCAGAAAAAAGTCTACAGGAATATGAAGGTAAGCTTTGTATTACTGTTGATTCTGACATTAATCAGGGAGTGACTGGTATTGTTGCTTCCCGTCTTATGCAGGATTTCAACGTTCCTACTCTTGCTATTACTTTCAGTGATGATATTTGTGTAGGATCAATGAGAAGTTGTAGAGGTATGATTGCAACTGATTTTCTTGATAGTTTCGGTGATTTCTTTATAAATCATGGTGGTCATAACTGTGCTGCAGGATTCAGTTTTCATGCAAACAAACTTGAAACCTTTATTTCCACTGCAAAAAAAATTGTATCTCAGATTACCTTGCAATCAGAATCTAACATTATAGAGGTTGATGCAGAACTTCCTCCAGAATATATATCTCCAGAAGTTTTTGAATTGCAAGATACATTTGAACCTTATGGATCTGAAAATTCAGAGCTTCTGTTTATGACCAGTGGTATAAAACTTTGTGACGCAATGGTAGTAGGTAAAAAGGATCCTCAGCATCTTAAACTGACTTTTGATACAGGAAAATTTAAAATCCCTGCTATGTTCTGGGGACAAGGTGAAAGATTACGAAAAGATATAATTGTTGGGCAAAAATATGATATACTCTATAATATGAGTAAAAATTATTTTAACGGTCTTGTAACAAATCAGATTATCATTAAGGAACTTATTTCAAGCTCAAAGTAAAAAGGTGATATTTATGAAAAAAATAATTCTTTTATTAATATTTGCTATTCAATTTTCTTTCATTTATGCAACTACAGCCAGATATCAATGTGAGGATTTTAATTTAAATGTAAAATATAACGAAACCATTACGCCAGGAGATGCTGTCTTTGTTCGTCTTACAGTATATACTCCTAAAAATCACAAGAAATCAAAGTCTGATTTTGAAAAAAAAGCTACTCTTCAACTTCTTCAAGAAAAAAAAGTTATTGAAACTGCAGCATTTTACGTTATTCCAAAAACAAAAAAACAGAATTCTGTAGAAATGCTATGCGGAATTCCTGTTTCCCTTTGGCTAACAGAAGGAAATTATTCCATTAAATTGATTTTTGCAAATACTGAAACTGATATTAAAGAGTTCATTCTTCCATCAACCCTAAAGATGAGAGAATTTAATAAGGAAGTTCTTGAACTTGATTCAAAAAATACTGCAATTAAAACAGATAACAGTCCGGAACGTGCACTACAAATTGATAAACTTAATAATATTCTTTTTACAACAATTCCTTCTGATGTATATACCCTTAAAAAATTCACACCACCAACCGAATCACAACGATACACAGCTTATTGTGGCGATCGTCGTGTTTATGCATATACGAATGGAAAATCTTCCACTAGCCTTCATTATGGCAATGATTACGGAGTACCTACCGGTACAGAAGTTAATGCCTGTGCTGACGGAAAAGTCGTACTTGCTGAAACAAGAATCTCTACAGGCTGGAGTGTTGTAATTGAACATCTCCCAGGCCTTTATAGTCTATACTACCATATGAGCGAACTAAACGTAAAAGAAGGTGATATGGTAAAGCAGGGAGAACTTATTGGAAAATCAGGAGCTACAGGCCTGGCAACAGGACCTCATCTTCATTGGGAAATGAGACTTAACGGTTCTGCAGTTTGCCCTGAATTTTTCCTGAATAATTTTACCTTTGAATCTGAGTAATTTACTTACAGCTCCTGAATTCCTAACCTGCCATCCTGATTATAGGTAATTGAATAATAGGTATTGGTCTTACAATTGGATAAATCAAGCCTGTATGTATCAATAAGGCCAAAATTTATCACAGGATATTTTCTATTAGCGAAAATAGAAATCTTGTATAAATTTTTTCTGTCTTTTAATGATGAGCCAAAGCCCAGCAGCATACATTGTCCATCATCATTATAATATTTTTCCAGTGATGTTCCTTTTTTTCTTTCATTTCTGTCTTCAATAATTCTGTTTTTTCCAAAGATTTTTACGGGAAATAAATAATATTTTCCATTAATTGTAACCTGTGCAAAATCTACAGACAAATAAGCACCACTCCAGGAACGTTCAATTACAGCAATTTCATTTCCATTTGAATCAATTATAGAAAATGTACCGCTTACAGTATTTCCCTCTGAAGTGGAAGTAGAACCGTAAATTTTAATACGCAAAACTTCATGGTCATTATTTAATTCCAGCTGATGAGAGGCATTAAAACAAGATAAATATATATAGCAGGTAAAGAGAATGTATATAATAAAAAATAACATTAGAAACCAGCTGAAAACTCTAAGAAAAATCTTGTTATCTTTCATTTACAATTACTGTACCATTGCCAGGAATTCTTTTTCATTAATAATAGGAATTCCAAATTTTGCGGCTTTCACATTTTTTGAGGAGCCACTTTCTGTATCATTTGTTACAAGATAAGTTAAATCCTTTGTTACAGAGGATTTTATTGTTCCGCCATTTTTCTTTACCAGTTGTTCTGCATCTGCACGCTTCATAGATACAAGTTCACCTGTAAAACAGAATGATTTTCCGCTTAAAGTCCCCTGACCTTCAACTTCAAGGATAATAGTGCCATTTTCTGTAAGAGTACGCATTTCCTGGGCATTCTCTTTAAGTCCTTCAACTATGGTTTTTGCCATAATTTCAGCAAATCCATAAACAGCGGCAATTTCATCAACTGATGCAGTAAGCAGTTTTTCAAGAGAATTAAAGCCTGCGGCTACCAGTTTTTCTGCAGATGTTTCACCAACTCCTTCAATATCAAATGCTCCAACAAAAGTGGAAAGCTTCATATTTCTGTGAGACTGTATAGAATTGTAGACTTTTTCAGCTCCCAGTGATTTTTTATCTGCATCCATGCTTTCTTCATTTAAGAAATATGGAACCAAATCTTCTATCTGAAGTGAATAAATGTCGGAAATAGAAGTCAGTTTCTTATCTTTAAATAGATTTGTAATAAGAGTTTCTCCTAAATCCCGAATATCCACCACCTGCTGATACTTCAACAACTGATGTAAAACTCTTTTCTCACACTGTTTGTTAGGACAATATAAACGGCTGCCCTCGTCAATCAGCGTTGTACCACATACTTCACATGTACAAGGAAAAGCAATATCCTGTGTCTGAATATCCTTTTCTTCAACTACACTTTCTATTTTTGGAATAATTTCACCACGCTTTACAACAACAACGTGACTGCCGATTCTCACACCAAGTTTTCGCATAGTATCAGGGTTAGCAAGACTTGCCCTCTGAACTTTTGTTCCATTCAATTCAACTTCATCAAAAATTGCAACTGGAGTATAAGTTCCTCCGCTAATACTCCACTCAACTGAACGTAGTGTAGAAACGGCTTCTTCAAGACTGAATTTAAAAGCAATCTGATGATCTGGTCGTGCACGTCTGGCATCTTCCAGATTAATTTTACGTTCTTTTATAACAAGACCATCAATATCATATTCAATAGATTTGCGTTCTTCCATGATTTTTGCACGATACGCAATAACCCGGTCTGGTGATTTACAAATAACAAGTCTTACGGCATTGAATCCACAATCCATAAGCCAACGAATTTTTTCTTCTTCGTTTGTAAAGAAAACCTTATCATCCGTAGAAAGTGCATCATAGGTAATCAGCTTAAGATACTCACTTCCCTCACCATCCTTACGTTTCATAAGACCATTGGCCGCATTTCTACAGTTTGCCTTATCTGGAAAATATGATTTATGAACTTGATGAGTCATAATGACTTCACCACGAATTCCACCAGTAAAAGGGACTAGTTCTCCATTTTTGTAAATTGCAGCGTTAACACCACCCATTTTTCTGGCATTGGCAGTAATATCATCTCCGATAGTACCATCCCCTCTGGTTACAGCCCGAACAAGGTATCCATTCTCATACTGAAGCTCAAGAGAGGCTCCATCCAGCTTATATTCTACAAGATACTGTTCATATTTATGCTTTTCAGCCCATGCAAGAAACTGTTCTGGATTTGCAGCTTTTTCCTGACTACCCATTGGCATTACATGCTGAACCTTTGCAAAATTGCCGGAATCTGCACCAACCCGATGCAAAATTCCATTTTCAGGATCAAGCTCCTTTAATTCATCCCAAAGCTTATCAAATTCTGCATCAGAAATTTCACCTTCACCATCGTAGTAGGATTTCTGATACTTAGTAATGAGCTGTTCCAGTTCTGTTATTCGTGGATTTTTCATATTTTTTCAAAAAAGATTTCTGTAATCTGACGATCAGCATTTAAACCTTTACGTTCAAATTTTGTCTGAGTACGCCAAGGCTGAGGTTCTGCAAAGCCGTCATATTTATTTTTCAGATGCTCTGTCTGATTCAATTCATCTAAAGCAAATTCAGCATAATCAATAATATCTGTAACAAAATACAAATATCCACCAGGAGCAAGCTTCTGAGCAAAAAGATTTGTTCTAGGTCTCTGAAGCATTCTACGTTTATGATGTCTTTTCTTAGGCCAAGGATCTGGGAAGAATATATGAAGTCCGTTAATTGAATTATCACCAATCATATTCTCCAGAACTTCCAGAGCATCATATTCAATAATGAAAAGATTTTTTAAGTCACGTCTTTTAATTTCGCTTAAAACACGGCCAACACCTGGTGTATGAACTTCAATTCCAAGATAATTTATATCAGGATTTGCCTCTGCAATAGCTACAGTTGCATCTCCCATTCCAAATCCAATTTCGACAATAACAGGATTTGTATTCTGAAAAACATCAACAAAATTTAATTTTTTAGGCTCATATGGAATACACCACTGTGGTGCAAGCTCATTATAGGCCTTTTCCTGAGCAGCAGTCATTCTGCCGGCTCTTAATACATAAGTCTTAATCTCTCTACGATAACCCGAGGGTAAAGGTTCTGCTTCTTTTGCTGTGTTTTCTTCGTGTTCCATTTAATTTTCCTTTATTCTGTTTCCAGTGACACTTTCTGTTGTGGCATTATACAAATTACATAATTTCCAGCAGTACACCAGATATCATAATAATATGAAGCTTGTCTATAACTATTCCAGATTCCTCTGGCTGTTTCATATTCACTATATTTTTCCCCATAATACAACAATATATCTGATTCATCATAAATAGCTATTTTTTTTGAAGCACCATCAGACTGCATCTTTTCAACAAGCTCTTCGGCTGTTAAATCATAAATTGATGTATCATAAGAAATTGTTACATAAACTGTTGTTTCTTTTTCATCTGCATTGAAATATTTTACTTCATACATTCCAGAAGGAATAATTTCATCTTCAGGAACAACAAGATTAGTAGAACCTGCCCATTTATGTTCTGAAGATTCAATCTTAGAAAAATCTGTAAAATCCCAGATAAAACTATTTTCCATTGCTGTAATTTTAATACGTTCATATCTGGAAATATCTGTATTGGATTCCATAAAAAGACTTAATCTTGAATCTGGAAAGGTTTCATTATCAGCATATTCAAAAATGACCGAATAATTTGCTTCTGTAAGCTCTGGAGTAACCTGACTACATCCTGCAGAAACAAAAATCTGAATCAATAAGAAAAAATATACAGAGATTGAAATAATTTTTTTTAAATTTTTACCCATAAAATTAGAAGTTGAAATTCAAATTAATGACTGTCAAATCACTTGCAGAGAACTGATTAACTAAAGATTCAAATTTTACATTAACCTTTTTACAAGCATCATCAAGATAAGAAAGATAATACAAACCTAAGTCTGTACCTTCCTGACCTTCAGGTAATTCACGATAGAAGTCAATAAGTGATTTTTTATTTGTATTTGAAGATTTTGCCGATTCAATATTCTCTTTAACTTCCTGGAACTCATCATCCTTATTATAAAGAGTGATAGAAAGACGTCCCTGCTTACCAATTGAAGAAGAACCGCCTCCAAGTTTCCATGAAAGGAATACAAGCTCGTGATTACGCTGTAATTCCTGAACAATCTTTGCCCGAACTTCGGGATCGAAAATCAAAGAATCTATATCATCAATTCCATGATACATATTTCTTGCTTCTTTTCGAATGTTTGTATTTTCATTATTTAAAGCAAGTTCCATAACCATTACGGAAATATATTCAGCAACTTTAGATTTTTCCATGTATGAAGCAAGAAGATTTCTGATAGCCACATACATTTCATTTGCACCTTCATTTTTTGCAAACAGTGTAATGATATACCAGTTCATAAGACCAAGTCTATTCATGAACTTTTCTGACATAAGCAAATAAATATTTTTTTCTTCTGAAGAATAATCTTTATTTGCCATAATTGATTTCCAAATAGGATCAAGAATAGTTCTTCTTGTGCTCTGAATTATATTTTCTTTATTCTGAAGAATACTTCTCAACTGACGCTCTGTCATTTGAGTTCGTTCATCAATAAGATGTGAAGGATTTGCTCGGTTATGCTTTCTTACACATTCACACTGAATAAGCTGAGAATATACATCACGGTCATACTGTTTATAAAGAAGTGAATATACAATAACCTTAGACAAATCCATTACTTCCTGACGAGAAGAAACAAATTCAGACATTGAAATTTCTATCTTAGAAATATAATCCAAAAGAATCATACTCTGAATGGATTGTGGAGAAAATTTATTTAAAGAAATTCCATACTCTTCAACATTATCTGCAAGACGGAATCTTAATAATTTCTTGTTATGACTAATAAAATTAGAAGCACCATTCTCTGTCAAAACGACTTTTAATGGTAATTCCAAAATAAATTTCTTATCGGAGCCCATATATCCCACTAATTGTAAAACTTTATTACTTTAAAAAATTATACACCATAGGGCTTGCATTGTAAACTATAAAAATTATATTCTAAATGGGATGAAAAATAAAAAGTTCTTTCTATATGTGTTATTCTTCATTTTATTTTCTCATTTCTCTGCTACAGGACAGGAACTTAGCAATTCTGTATACAATTTTCTTAAACAGAATAAATACAGGCCTGTTGCACAAAATCTTTTGACTTCAGGTGAAAACAGTTTCCCTTATAATATTATTATAGACTTTCCTGCAAAAGAAAAATCAAATGAAACACTTCTGCTTGTTTTCTATCAGGAAGAAGTAGACCATAACAAAAATGTAATAAAAAGCACTCTGGAATATCTAAGAGAATCGAAATTAGAACAGAATGTCTCTGTTCTATTCTCCTATGGTGAAAATCAGAAGATTGAAAAACAAGGAATGATATACGGAAGTTCATCATTTTTAAACAATTTAAATTCCAGTAATGATTTCACAGCAATTATTTTTGATTTATCTAGCTCCAAAAACATGATTATTTCCAATAGCAATGGAACTACAGCCCCTGCATGGCTCATAAAAAATGAATTCAACATATTTTTAAAATCTAATATCAGCGAAAATCTACCCCTTTATTATTTAAGTCATATGTACAGGTTGAAGCTCTTTTCTGAGCGAATTCTTGATGATTTTTTCAAAAATAATATTACAGCCATAAAACTGAATATCAATAAAGAAAAAATAGACGATGAAAAGCTTATATTCATAATAAAAGAATCTATAAACAAATATTCTCAAACAGAAATAAAAAACTGGGATCAGCATTTTTTGATGCTCCGTTATTTTACGAGATATGTTAATCTTTCTGAAAAAGCTACCATTCAAATTATTTTGGTAATAATTCTAGTATGTCTTTTTTCTTTAATGATTTTGTTTTTCGTTAATACCAGCATGAAAAAACATGCTTGGCAAAGATTAAAAAAGATATGGTACATAGTTCCTGTGACTTTTGCAGTCATATATCTTTCATTTTTTGAAGGAAAGTTTATTTTCAATGCTCTAAAATTAAAAATGAATGATGTTCAGAAAATATATTTTCTTTTGTCTCTGCAAATTTTTATAGGTTTTATGAATACCTCAATCATTTATCTTTTTACTCTTTTATATAACAAAGACTTTGAAGCCCGTTCTATTGATTATTTAATAATCATTTCCTGTTTTATAAATCAGTCACTTTTTATTCTTGTTGATATTTCTCTTTTCCCTATTTTCATGATTATCAGCCTTCTTTCTATACTGGCTCTTTCTGTGAAAAATAACGTACTGCACATTATAATTTTCATTTTTATGATTATACCTTTTGTGCCTTATCTACACGATATTGTAAAATTTGCAGATATCCAGTCTTTGAAAAATTTTGTACTGAATAAAAATACTGTCTCACTTGCATTTACATTTATCCTGTATCCAATCCTGATTGTTGATTTTAGAATTCTTACTTATTACCGAAATATTCGTTTTAAGAAGTCCTCTGTCTTTATTGGAACAGGAAGTTCTGTTGTCATTATTCTAATCACTTTAACCTTGATTTCTTCAGTACGAACATTCCAGCTCAGCAAAATAAATGAAGCTAAATCAAATAAACTGATTAGAACTTCCCGGGAAGAACTGATTGATTTTAATTATTTTGACAAAGATATCTTTAATGATACAATCCGAACAATTTTTATAGGTCTTAAGGAAAAGCCTCTTCAATGTGATGTAACATTGATTGGGGAAAATCATTCACCTATTCTTTATACCGATAATGATTTTGAAATTATTTCTCAGAATTCAGTTTTCTTTAAAATACCATATAATCCGCCTCAAAAGATGAGTTTTTCTTACGGTATTTTATCTGAACCTTGTACAATAAAAATTACGGCAATTTTCCAGAATCAGGAAGAGAATGATTATACACTTGTAACTAAAATGGTATCTTTGGGAGGGTGATTATGGCAGAAATAACTCATTGGTACCTTCATGTTGATTTAGACGCATTCTTTGCTTCAGTAGAACAGCTGGATCATCCGGAATACAGAGGCAAACCTGTTATTGTTGGTGGTAAACCAGAGGATCGACGAAGTGTAGTCTCAACAGCCTCTTACGAAGCCAGAAAATTTGGTGTTCATTCTGCCATGCCTACTTTCCAGGCCTACAAACTATGTCCACAGGGAATTTTCGTTCATGGAAGAATGCAGCGATATTCCGAACTTTCCTATCAGATTATGTCCATATTCCGGGATTATTCCCCAGATGTGCAGCAAATGTCTATTGACGAAGCCTTTATAGATATTACAGGAACAGAGAAACTGTTTGGTCCTCCAGAAGAAACTGCAATGAAAATAAAAAAAGTGGTAAAGGAAAAAACAGGACTGACCGTATCTGTGGGACTGGCCACAACCAAATATCTTGCAAAAATTGCCTCAGGCTTTTCAAAACCAGATGGATTTCATTATATACACCAAGGACAGGAGCAAGCTTTCATGCTTGCACTTCCATTAAATAAAGTATGGGGCTTAGGTCCAAAATCACTGGAGCTTTTAAAAAGTAAAGGCTTCAAAACCACAAGAGATATTTATGAAAGAGATTTTGACACCCTGAATTTTTTATTTGGAAATAATATGGCAACATTTTTGTATGAAGTTGTCAGGGGAAAGGAAAACTCTTCCTTTTCAAAAGAAAGAAAATCTCATTCCATTAGTGCAGAAACCACATTTCCATATGATTTAACTGATGTTTACACAATTGAAACAGAACTACTGGAACTTGCCCACGGCGTATTTTTCCGATTATTGAAGGAAAACTCCTATTCCAGAACTGCATTTGTAAAAATACGCTATGATGATTTTACAACCTGCTCTATTCAGGAAACTCTAGACCGGAATATTATGACTCTGGATTCCTATTTTGAAATAATAAAAAAATTATTTGAAAAAAAATATAATAACAGTTCAGGCATAAGGCTTTTAGGTGTTGGCTTTGACAATATAGAAAAAACTGAAAGACCATACCAGCAGGAATTATTTGAGAACAATGATTCAAAAAAACAAGCTGTAGAAAAAGCTATTCTGAATCTGGAAAAGAAACATCCGGAAATAAAGGTAAGAAAAGCAAGAACTTTCAAATCTACTACGCTTAAGACAATTTTATTACTTCCGTTACTGCTATTGCCAGCAAAAAATTATGCAAAAGAAAATACAGTTTCTCAGACAGGTGCGGCAACTATCGCCCCTGATACATTTTATGAGCCTTCAGATAAAACTACAGAAGCTCCAGAAGTTCTATTTGATTATGACATAAATGATAAAACAAAAGTAGAACTTTCAATTTCAGGTTTCTGGAAGACTTTAGTTTCTGATACTCTTTTATTTAGTTTTGAAGAAGCCTCTCTTCCCTCTTTTGCTATTTCTTCACCAGTTTTTAAGCAGCAGGTTGAACTTTCTGCCAGTGTACTTCTAAACCAGCACTGGTTCTTTCAAGCTGATTTTGCCGAAGAATTCACAAAAAATACAATTGCTATGGGCTATCAAAGCGAAGATTTTTTACGACTGGCAAAAATTTCTAACCGGGGAATAACAATGGCTCAAGATTACTCTGGCGAAATTTTCGGATATGGATTGCAAGGTGGAGAAAATCAAGCACCTGGTATAATGGCACATTTTATGTCTCCAGATGAAAGACTTGAAGCAGATTTTGTACTCCGTTACGACATGACAGAAAGCCATTCAGCCACTTTTTATGGAATGAATCAAGTACAGGATACAAAAATAGATCCATCAGCTTTTTTATATGGTTATTCCTATAAATTTCCTGCTGCCTCAAAAGAATATTTTCTGGAAATTGCAGATATATATGTTGAATCGAATCAAGGATCTTACACCGACTCAATTGGTCGAAAATATAAAAAACTTTCTTCCAGTGATTATTCCTACAGTTCTTTAACAGGCCTTCTATACCTTAACGCATCTGCCAATGCAGGCAGACAGGAAAATCTGATTCCATCTGTTATAGTAACTTTCAACAATTCATCCTATGTAAATCAGATTATTTCCCAGACTGGAACCTACGATGATGTATCAAGCTTTGCAGGAGCTATACAAAAAGAGTTTAATACAAATAGTGTGAAAAAATATGAACTTAAAGATTTTACCACTTCTCCATTAATCTATATAGATGAACGTCCCGGACTTATAATTCAGAATTCTACAGGCTTTTCTCCTTATGTAAATCCTTCTGTATACGATTGTGGACTTTCAACAGAGGCTGAAGTATTTGTAATAAACGAATCAAATGAACTTCAGATACAAGATTATATTGCTGAAAAAATTATATCAGTTGCAGAACTATATGAGGATTTTTTCAAAGAAAACCATTTATATTACTCAATTATAAACAGAAACAACCCTGATACTGCTTATCCATTTTCATATATATCACCTGAAATCTATCTTAATCTTCAGAGCAGAAACAATATAAAAATTATCTCCAGAAGTTATAAACCTATTTCCGAATATCAGATTGGAACCGATGCTTGTGCAGGAACTGTAATGGTCTATAAAAACAATACCCTGGATCTTTCCGCTGTATATGATAAAAACACTGGTATAGTAAAGCTTTCTTCTGCCCCAGCTTCAACAGATAAAATATTTATAAGCTGGCAGGAAGATTCTGCTGACTATTTCAATGGAGCAGTTTCTGCAGGGGCCGGATTAAAATATCATTTTACACCAGAACTTATGGTTGATACTTCCATAACTTCCAGATGGCCTGTTTCTAACAATTCTAAATACTCTACACCAGACTCAATTCAAAAAGGATTTGCTGCTTTCTCTGCAGGTATAGATTATAAAACAGAAAATCTGCATATTTCTGAAAAAGCTTCTCTGGCAGTCCAAAAAGACAACGCAGCAGCAGGATTGCTCGTATATTCTCCTTCAGATACATCTGATAAAACCTATTATCTGGACAGTTCAAATGGATATATTACAGAAACAGAACCTATTCTTTCTCTTGAATCCAAAACAGTAATTCTTACAAAAGAGAAAAATGGAACTATACAAAAACACAATGGCCTTTCCGACCAGAACATAACAGGGTATAAAATTCCTCTTTCATGGAATTTTAACAGTGAAAAAAACTGGGCCTCTGTTGATATAAAACTTGAAGCTGGAGATTTATTGCGTAATGCCTCTCAATTTAATTTTGCTGTGCAGCCGGATATAAGTATTTCTAAAACTGACGAAAACTCCCAACTGAAAATATATTTACAACTGGGAATTGATGCAGAAAATTCTGATTCCGGAGAAGACAGATACAACATTCCTTGCTGGGAAATAGATGACCTTGATATAACTAAAAATGAATGGCAGACATTATCTATTCATCTTGACGATAAACATCGGGCAAAACTTACGGCCCATACAGATTTAAGACTTATTGTTACTGGCAGTGTAGAATCCGGTACCATATATATAGGTCCTTACGAACCTGTACAAAAAAGCATTCAAACTTATCAAGATGATTCTATACTGGTTACATCATCTACAATAGCAAATACTTCAAAGGATTCTACTGACATGATTACCTGGCATCTTCCAGCCGGCAGTGATATTTCATCTATGGAGGATTTATCAATAAAATCCCACTACTATTTTAAGCAGATTGACTTTTCCTCCTACAACAATATAGAGTTTGAATTTGGAATTGAAGGATTCAATAGTGAAAAGTATTCAGAACAGAATAACCAATGGGGATTCCAGATGAGTCTGGAAAAATCTGAAGAAGGTTTTATTTCACTATCTGCTGATAATACAGCACTTTTCATAGGAATAAAGGATTTGTCTGATTATTTTTCACATTTCCCTGAAACTCATAAACTTAAAGTTAATCTTAATGAAAACAAGATTTTTCTCGATGATTACGAACTTCCACAAGAAAACTATACTCTTGCTATCAATGACAAAATAAAACCTGATAAAATGATACTGAACATAAATACAGTTCAAGGCACAAATCTTTTTCATTCCGGCAGTTTTTATATTAATAAGCTTATATTGACAGATACGGATATCTATACAACTTTTCAGAACAACATTTCTGTTGACTACGAAAATAATAAGACTTTGATAAAAGCAGGTGATTATGAACTGTTAAAGAACGTAAATGCAGGTTTCAGTTCTAACCAGAATCTTGGAGATTTGAAAAAAATTACACCAGATGTGTCTTCACAGTTATATGCAGGAGTTACCTTTTCTGATTTGAAATTTAAAACCGATGCAAAATTGAACAACACAAAGATTGCCAATATAGGCCACAATATAGAAACCGATAAACCGATTTTTAAAATTTTTGAACTGCAGGAACAGTACAGATTCAATCCAGGGGACACTTCCCTTAAGAAAAGTAATCTATTAAAAATGAACTTACAGGAATACAATATTCCTGTAAGCCTTACATTCAATGCTGCTGCGGATGATTTTATGTATACACGAACACAGAATAATTCTACGGCTGCTAAAATCAATTTTTCTAACGGGAATTATGGAGTTAATTTTGAATCTCAGATAAAACTGAATCAATATTTAAATAAACTTAGAACTCCAGCTGAAGTCTATGATTTAAACAATTATTTAAATGGCTGGTCAAACATATCAAGTTTTGAATTCTCAACAGGTGAAGAAAAAGCTGATTTACGTTCTGAACGGCTGGAAACAAAACTAGAAGGAATTTTTCCGTTTTTAAATTTTAAACCTAATATAAGATACAGTCTTCAGGGAAACTATAATTCAGGTTCCTCAACGACTTTTGAAGACAAAACCTCAATTGCATTGAATCTTCCAGTAAAAATATCAAATACTTCACTAGGATTTACACTAAGTAGAAACGGCGGAAAAACTTCTTCCATTACAGAAGGAGGTTCCTATGTATCCGACAGCAACAAGGTATTTACTCTTCAACAGGACAGACTGTGGCTATATACTTCCATTCCATTCTATGAACTTTTTGCTCCTTATTTAAAAGATGGAATTTCAGCAAATTACTCCACTCAATATGAACTTTCTTATAAAAGAAAGCTTTTTAATAATATAAATGATGTTTTTATTCCATCTAATGTAACTTTTGCAGTACAACGCAGCATTCTTTCTGAAAATACTGTTAGCGATTTGTATCAATACAAAGCTGTCATTACAAATACATCAATAAATAATTTTGGAAGTTTAAGTCAAAAAAGAATATTCAACTGGTTCAAACAGGAAGAATTAATTACAAGCCTTTCTGGAATAGTAAAAGTTCCTGCTGATTTACCAGAGAATACTACTTTTCAGGTAACTGCATATATACAATTACTATTTCTAATCGATAACAAAAACACTTTATCTACGGCACTGGATTATTCAATTGATTCAAATATAGACTGGGCTACTCACGCATCGGTCATATATTCAAGACCAGGTAAAACCAGTTTCATAACAACATTAATTGATTTAATTACAAGAAAAAATTTAGATATTTCTATTACAAGAAAAGATTCATTTACAGCAGAAATTTCTCAGAAAGAAAGAATCAATCTTCAGAAATACTACTATAATCATGGAACGGATTACGAATTCTTAAGATACTTTACAATTACAACTGGAATCGGAGCATTATTTGATTATACCCAGAATAAAGCAAGCAATTTTGGCCTGGAATTCAGCATTGGTGGAAAAGCTGAATTCTAATTATTCCAAAGGTGCGAAGTATCCAGTCTCATCCCTTCCGCTTCGATTCAGTAAATAAACTTCTGCTTCCAACGGCAGGAAATTTGTACCAAAGTTAGTCGGTAATGCAGAGGTAAAACTAAGCTGATAAATTCCTTGTGGATATTCAATCATATCTTTTACAACATCTTTCAAGCCTTGAGGGCGATATACATAATATGAATCACCCTGTGTATTATCTACTACATATGACAACTGATTACACATTCCATTCTGAGCTACCTGAACTACAGAGAAAGAAATTGAATTATTATTCAGATATGAAGTAAGTTCCGAAAGATTATATTTTTCAAAAGATAAAGAATTCTCTTCACCAGCTGTAATCATTACTATACCGCGTTTTTTTGCACCATTAATCAAATCATTAGAAGCAAGACGCATAGCTAAATCTACTCTGGCATATCTGCATGTGCTATTTTTTAAAGCTATAAGCTTAAAATCACCCAGATTATCAGGATTTCCTACATATTCAGTTACAGGAATAGTTCCTGCAGAAACAATTCTTAAAGTTCCAATACCATTCATTGAAGCTGCAACTTCTTTTACCGCAGTTTCTACCTGTTCTGTAAACATAGATGTATACTCTGAACAGTCAATAAGTATTGTAACATCGGCTTCTGTATTATTTGATGCAGCCCCCAGAAACTTTAAATTGCTTACAGCTCTTTTATTTTCTGAAAGATAGAAGTTTTCTTCCTGAAGTCCTACAACAGGCTGTCTGTGTCTATTCTCAACTCTAAGTTCAACAGTAACATTTGGGAATTTTGAAGCATCCAGCTGTTCTATCTGAACAAAAAGTCCACCAACAAGTTCCTGCACCTTAGACATTACATAAACTTCATTGGCTGTATAATCAGCCACAATAACATTACCATTTACGTCAGGATTAGCAACAGTAACTCTTGTTGGAGCATTTCCTGTTCTTGCATATTCAAATAAAGCCCCTGTTTCCTTATCAATTGAGACTATTCTGTTACTATCACATACAACAAGGCTGTCATTCCAATACTTAATACCTTCCGGTTTTTTAAAAGTATCCTTTTCACACAATTCCCTTAAGAAGTTTCCGGCTCTGTCAAATTCATAAATTGCACCAGTCTGATTATCTGCAACAAAAACAGACTCATCAACAATCATAATTCCAGTTGGACCTTTTAAGCCTTCAAAACTTCCCTGTTTTCCACCAAAGTAAAAAATTGCTTCTCCATCTTTATCAAAAACATCAACCCTTCGATTACCGTAATCTGTTACATATATGCGTTCAAGATAATCCTGAGCAAGATATAAAGGTCCCACCATTTCTCCGTTTTTTCGGCCTCTTGAACCAATATATTTTTCAAATTTTCCTTTTTCAGAAAGAAGTGCCAGCCTGTCTCCCGAATTTTCACATACAAGCAGCTTATTGTTATGAAGCCTCAAAATATCACTTGGACGGTCAAAACCATTAATTGGCCCTTCAATTCTATCTATAACCTTTCCGTTTTGGTTAATAAGAAGAAGTTCATTTGTATTATAGGCTGCAATCCATATTGTTCCATCATAGTTTGGCTGAACTGAAACAGGACCGCTGTAAACCATATTGCCATTAAAATCACCAGGAAAAGATCCTGCCTCTGATAAACGCATCAACTTATCGGCAGAATCACCAGTTACACGCCTTTCACGAACAATTTCTATTTTATTCTGTAAAAGTAATCCACCATAACCATTATTCTGAGCATTCTGCCAGTAATTCAAGGCAGATCCTTCCAGACCTGTTTTATAATATGTTTTTCCAAGCCAGTCCAAAATCAAATTGTCATTTGGAAGATAAGACAAGGCTCTTTCAAACTGCACAATTGCTTCGTTAAAAGCACCTCTGTAATATGCCTGTACACCTCTACGGAATTCCTCAGAAGCCATTCCCTCATTACCGGTACGAATTCTATCTTCATAGACCTTCAAACCAGCAGAATCTGTAGTATTCTGTGTAAAAGAGAATGTACATAAAGACGCAAAAATTAAAGCTGCTGAAACAAGCTTTTTCATTAACGGCCTGCCTTTAACATTACAGATTTTATATGATTTGCAATTTCAACATTATCAGTAGCAATTTCTTCTGCCTGATGAAGATACTGCATTGCATCATCATACAATCCTAGCTTGTAATAAACCCAGCCTAATGAATCAAGACATGCAGCTGATTTAGGAGAAGTTTTCACTGCCTGTTTACACAAAGAAAGAGCCCTTGTTAAATCCTTTTCCTGACAGGCAAGAATATATCCTAACCCGTTCAGAGAAGAAACATTATCAGGATCTTTCTGCAGTGATTTTTCATAAAAATTGATACAGCGTTCAGTATCCTTCTGTTCCCATGCTACAAAAGCAATGGCCGCATATACAGAAGCTGTCATATATCCTGTATCTAATAGTTTGTTCAATTCAAAATCAGCCAGACGCTTTCTACCGGTAATAGCATAAATAACAGCCAGCAGAAAACGACACTGTAAACTTCTTTCCAGCTGTGCCCCAGAGGTTACAACCTGTTCAAGGAATAAAAGAGCATCATCATATTTTTCAAGCTTTGTATAACAGAGTCCAAGATAGTAAGCAACTTCAACTTTATCTGCTTCTGAATCTGATGGAAGTGCCAGAAAAAAAGCTAATGCCTTTGCATAATCTTTTTTTGAGTATAATCTTCTGCCTTCCAGTAAAACATCATTACCTTGCAATTTCCCCACCCATTTCTGTGATTTTACAATTTAAACTTCAACTCGTCCACCGCTTTAGCACCAACTGGATCTGCATATACTCTGGAAACAGAAACATAATTGTTTTCCACAATAACGGCGTCGCTTGCAGAATCATAATTTCTAACTTTATTTCCACCAATTGAGTAATGAGACAATTTACCGTCTTCTGTATCTTCAAGCTTTATCTTATCACCATAAGTTCGTACACAAAGTACATCTGTAAACTTTGCTCCCTTATATTCATCAACTGAAGCACCATTTACATTAACAAAAATTCTCGGATATTCAGTACTAGAAAGAGATTTTAAAGTTTCGATATTTTTAGCAACAAAATCAGCTATGGCGTCGTACTTTATTCCATTTTTATCAACTTTTGACCAGTCTGGATCTACACTAACAGCAATAGCCGGTACACCATCCAGTACAGCCTGTCGGGCTGCTGCACATGTTCCAGAATAAATAATATCTGTACCAAGATTAGCCCCTGCATTAATCCCCGAAACAACAACATCTATTTTTTCATTAAAAAGACCACTTGTTACACCTATAAAAGCACAGTCGCCTGGAAAACCTGAACACGCCCATTGATTTTTCTTATATTCTTTCAGCTTTGTAGCACCAAACATTGTGAAATGATGAGAAACTGCGGATCTGTTAGAATCTGGAGCTACTACAAAAACATTGTGTTCTCTTGAAAGTCTTTCAGCTAAAACCTGAATTCCTTTACATTCAATTCCATCATCATTAGCGAGCAGAATATTCATTTTTCCCCCGAAACACCCTTTTATTATTTATCAGTCTTTTAGTATAGAAACACCATCTGATGGAGTTACTTCATAAACATCTGCATGGAATCCAAAAATCTTTTCAAATTCTGATATTTTAGCCATAAAGTTTTCCACATCACCAGGTCTCATAACAGCATACAGACAACGTCCAAAACCTTTTCCTGTAATACGTCCACATGTAACAGGATTTCTGATAAAGTCCAGATTAGGCTCCAGTTCCTTTACACGCTTCAAAATCCAGTCAATTTCAGGACATGATATATTATACATTTCCTGCATTGTTTCATGACTGTGATTCACAGCTCTGGCAAATTTAAAGAAGTCTCCTTTTGTAAGACCTTCGTAAGCATCCATAAAATCATTATGTTCATAAATAATTGAAAGCAGTTTACGTCTTATTTCTTCACTTACAACAGAAAGACATTCATTAATATCTGTAACATCATCTATGTAACGCCAGCCACCATAAACTGTACTCTTACGCTCACGCAAATCACCAAGCAAAAGTGCATGCTGAGGTTCATGAACAATTTCTCTATCCCATATATCAATTCTTGGAACTTTTGTATCTACAAGAAATATTTTTCTGTCAGTAAACGGAAACGGAACATAATCCCATGTATTTTTTGTATGGTCGGTAACAAGAAGATTGTCTTTTTTAGCAAACATTGTGGAAAAATTATCCGCAATATGATTTTCTGTATGTAAAAATCTGCGGTTTCCCCGTTCAATTACCTGAAGGAGCTCCACATCTGAACAATTAAGATTCAAAAGATTTTTTACACCATAGGCAGCAGCAACTTTTACAGCCGTAGTAATTCCAAATCCAGCAGAAGGAAGAATTTCACTATAAACGGTTATATTAAGACCTGTTAAATCAAAACCGCCTGAAGTAAAGCCATACAAAATAGCTTTTACGGCATTAGCCCATCTATCTTCCTTTTTGTATTTTAAGGTTGTTATGCTGGATTTTTTTCGTTCGTTGATTTGATGAAAGTAAAACTTGAATGACTGATCGGTACGTTTAGAGATGGCTACATAGACAGGAATATTAATTGCCATCGATAAAGTTTTGTCCTTAAAGAACCAGGAATGCTCCCCTATAAGATGAAATCGTCCCGGGGCTTTTGAAACAATTTCAGGCTTCTCTCCATATTCCAATTCGTGTGCGTCATTTACTGCTTTCATAAATTGGTCTCCCTCCCTTACCTTTTTTTACCTTGAACTTTTTCAATATATATAGTTAAAATAATAATATAATGGAATTGATTTTACAAGTTTTTTATTCAGTTTTTTCAGGCAGCCTTTTAGCAGCAGCAATTCCTAACGAACTGTATCTGTTCGGGTGTCCCTTATTAACATTAATTGCATTTATTCCCTACTATCTCATTTTTAACTCTATAAAAAATTATAGACAGGCTTTTTTATGTGGTTTCTTCCAGGCCATAACAACTCATTTAATTTCCAGTTTCTGGCTGGCATATTTTAAGGATTTTGCAATTCTTACACTGGGAGCTTCTGCCTTCGGAACTGGTATGATTGGTGGTTTTCTTGCTCTTTTCATCTATCTGCCTTTTTCTTCATCAAAAAAACATAACAGATTAAATCAATATACATTGAATCAAAATTTCTTTGACTCTGTAAGCTTCAGAATTTTATACTTTGCGGCTTTATATACAATTTATGAATGGGTTAAATCCTGTGGATTTTTAGGTTATCCATGGGGTACAGTATCCTCAGCAATATACAAGTGGCCTTTATTGATGCAGCTTTCCTCAATAACTGGTACCTATGGAATCACCTTTGTACTGGTACTATTAAATGCTTTTTTTGCAGAAATTTTGCTGTATTATAAAGAATCTGAAGAAAAGTCCAGCAATTCACTTTTCTCCCTTAAACAAACTGGCTGTTTATGTATCGTTCTATTTGCCTGTATCCTTGTTCATGGGCTGTTCCAATACACAATTCCAAGAAAACCTGTTAAACAGCTGAATACTCTGATTGTGCAGCAAAACAGTGATCCATGGAAAGAAAAAACCGATACAGATTCCATTTTGACTTCTGAAAAGCTTACTGATGAGATTCTTTATTCAATTAAAGAGGATGAAGAACCAGTTAATCTTGTTGTATGGAGCGAAGGATGTCTTAAACATGTTTTTCCAGGTGCAGAAAACTACTACAACTATCACCCGGAAGAACGTCCTTTATTAAAATATATAAATGAAAAAAATGTACCATTTATAATTGGTGGTGCTTTTCTTAAAGACAGAGCTCAGAAAAAATATTTTAATGCTGCTCTTCTTTTTGATAAAAATGGAAAATTCCGAGGCTGCTACGGAAAAAATCATCTTGTTCCCTTTGCAGAAGCCTTGCCTTTCATAGAATATCCGTCAGTAAAGGCTATAATGCAGAAAATTATTGGAATTTCTGCTGGCTGGACACCTGGAGATCAGTATGTGTATTTTGATGTTCCATGCCGTATTACTTCTGACTACAAACTGCCGGCGGTAAAAAATATTGATTTAACAAAAACCTATGACCAGCAGAAGCGTGAAGAAGAACAGCCGGTTACAGTAAGACTTTCTACACCAATCTGTTTTGATGATGCTTTTACTGATATTATGCGTCCTATGTTCCTTAACGGAGCTGAACTATTTGTTAATATAACTGATGACTCCTGGTCTCTAAAAGAATCCAGTGAAATCCAGCATTTTGTAATTGCATCCTACAGATCTATTGAATACAGAACAACAATGATACGTTCTACCAACGCAGGTTATTCTGTAGTCATAACACCTAACGGAAAAGTAATATCAGATTTACCTCTATTTCAGGCTACTTCTGCCGCATTTGATGTTCCAGTGTATAAAAGAGTTATGACAACCTATGCCCGCTTCGGTAACTGGCTGCCATATTCGCTAATCATTCTGTTTGTGATTTATTCAGTTTATTCTTACATGATTTTTACAGAATCAGATTACATACCTTCTGAACGTAAAATGAAATCAAAGAAAAAAAAGAAGTCAAAACTACATAAAAAAAACGAAAAATAGTCAATATAAATTTTACAAATTCATTTCCAATGCATAAAACTTTTTTTTGTCAAGAAAAATAGTTTAAAAAAAAACTGGAATTTTCTCGAAATTCCCTTGTCGTTGCCATATATAGTGTTATATGATTATTTTATCAGGTAAAAATACGCTAGAAACACAGGGGTTGAGGGAAAATGCGTTGTCCATATTGTGGTAACTTAGATGATAAGGTTCTTGAATCAAGAACGATTGTAAATGGTGAAAGTATTCGCCGTAGACGCGAATGTCTTGGTTGCGGATACCGTTTCACAAGCTATGAACGTATCGACGAAAAACCATTTATGGTTGTGAAACGAGACCAGCGTCGCCAGCCTTTTGACAGAGCTAAACTGGAGAAAGGTATTGAACGAGCTTTAGAGAAACGCCCAATTTCCACTTCCCTTATTGAACAGATTTCCAACGACATTGAAGACCTTGCTGTAAAAAAAGGAAAAGAATCCAGAGAAATTTCAACCGCTGACTTAGGAGAATTAGTTCTGGAAAAACTTTATGAAATTGATAAAGTTGCTTACATACGTTTTGCCTCTGTTTACCGTCATTTTGAAAATTTAGATGAATTTATTACTGAAGTTAAAAATATAGAAAAAAGGGGAATTAAAAAATGAGTGATCAGTCTATTTTTCCTGAATGGAGAAGCTTTTTAGGTACAAGTTCGGATAAAGAAACAAAAGGATTTTTAAAATCAGTAGTAAAACGTTCTGGCGAAATTGCAGATTATGACCGAACAAAAATTGAAATAGCAATTGGTAAAGCCATAGATGCAGTCGAACATCAGAAGGATCCAGACAGAGCTGCAGCCCTTACAGACAAGGTTGAAGAAAAGCTTCGCTTACAGCTGGCGGGAAACAGAGCTCATTCTATTCCAGCTATCGAAGAAATTCAGGATATTGTAGAAAATGTACTCATTGAATCAAAGGAAGTTGCAGTTGCAAAAGCATATATTTTATACCGTGCCCAGCATGAAGCAACCCGAGACACAAAAAAACTTATGCTTGATATCAACAAAACTATGGATGGATATCTGGCACAGAGCGACTGGCGTGTAAATGAAAATGCCAATGTGAATTTCTCCTTAGGTGGATTGATTCTTCACAATTCTGGAACAATTACTGCAAATTACTGGCTTAACAATATATATTCAAAGGAAGTTGCAGAGGCTCATAAAACTGCAGCGTTCCATATTCATGACCTTTCTATGTTCTCCGGCTACTGTGCAGGCTGGTCCTTGCGGCAGCTTATTCAGGAAGGACTTGGTGGCGTACCAGACAAAATCACTTCTACACCAGCAACCCATCTTTCTACACTTGTAAACCAGATTGTAAACTTTTTGGGAATCATGCAAAACGAATGGGCAGGAGCTCAGGCATTCAGTTCTTTTGACACATATCTTGCACCATTTGTACGTACAGATAAGCTTACAGAAAAACAGGTTCGCCAGTGCATTCAGAGTTACATTTACGGTGTTAATACTCCAAGCCGCTGGGGATCACAGGCTCCTTTTACAAATATTACAATGGATCTTGTTTGCCCTGATGACCTTAAAAATAAAAAAGCAATCGTAGGCGGTAAAGAACAGGATTTTACTTATGGTGACTGTCAGAAAGAAATGGACATCATCAATAAAGTCTTTATTGAACTTATGATTGAAGGTGATGCAGAAGGACGTGGTTTTGCTTACCCTATTCCAACTTATAATATTACCCGAGATTTTGACTGGAATTCAGATATTGCAAAACTTCTTTTTACAATGACAGCCCAGTACGGTACACCAAATTTCCAGAACTTTGTTAATTCTGATTTGAATCCTAACGATGTTCGCTCTATGTGCTGCCGACTTCAGCTTGATAAACGTGAACTTCGCCGTCGTGGTGGAGGACTTTTTGGTGCTGATGAATTTACAGGCTCAATTGGTGTTGTAACAATCAACCTGCCACAGATTGGTTATCTTGCATCTGACGAAACAGAATTTTATAAACGACTTGATTATCTTATGGATCTGGCAAAAGAGAGTCTCTGTGTAAAACGTAAGGTTATTCAGAAGCTTTATGATGGTGGATTATTCCCATATACGCGCCGTTACCTGAAAACTCTTGTAAATCATTTCAACACAATTGGTTTATGCGGTATGAATGAATGCTGTCTGAACTTTCTTGGAGTAGACATTACAACTACAAAAGGAAAAGCATTTGCAGAACAGGTTCTTCAGCACATGCGTGAACGAATGCAGGATTATCAGGAAGAAACAGGGGATTTGTTTAATCTGGAAGCAACTCCTGCAGAATCTACATCATATCGTCTTGCACGTCATGATAAGGAACAGTTCCCGGACATCATCACAAGTGGTGACAAGGAACCTTTCTATACTAACTCTTCACAGCTTCCTGTTGATTACACAGCAGATGTTTTTGAAGCCTTGGACATGCAGGAATCCTTACAGACAAAGTACACAGGTGGAACAATGTTCCATGTTTATATGGGTGAAGCAATTAAAGACTGGAAAGCTTGTGCAGAACTGGTAAAAACTATTTCTCATAAGTATAGAATTCCATTCTTTACAATTTCACCAACCTATTCTGTCTGCCCAATTCACGGATATCTAACTGGCCAGCAGTTTGAATGCCCAAAATGTAAAGCAGAAAAAGAAAAGGCTCTAAAAGAAAAATTGAAAGCTCTTGAAGCTGAAAAAGAAGAATTGTTAAGAACGTAAAAGGGAGGATATAAAAAAAAATGAAAAAAAGAACACTTGCACAAATTGAACAGGAAATTGCAGAAACAAAGGCTGCATTGGCAGATGTACACGGAACAGAAACAGAAGTTTATGCCCGTATCGTCGGATATTATCGTGCTGTAAAACACTGGAATAATGGCAAAAGAGATGAATTCAACCTCCGAAAAATGTTTACTCTTGAAGACAGCCATCTAAATGAAAGAGCATCTGAAGTTTCTGCAAAAACAGCTTCTAAAAATACCGCTAAAGCAGAAAAATCATCACAGCCAGTGTTAGATACAGGAATTGCAACATATGAACTTTACACTCGCAAAACTTGTCCAAACTGTCCTCCTGTAAAGGAATTTATGGCAAATGTAGAAGTACCTGGACGTAATATTGATGTAGATACAGAAGAAGGTCTTGCAGAAGCTGCAAAAAATGGTGTTTTCGCATCTCCAACTGTAATCTGTTACAATAATGCTGGTGTAGAAACCGCACGCTGCCACAATGTAGATGAACTTGAAGCTGTCTTTAACAAAATTGCAGTTTTAGCATAAGGATAAATGGAAAATCTTTCATTAAATGTTCCTGCTGGAGTTCTTGTAAAAGCTACATGCGTAGATTTTCCAGGACTCGTAGCAGGCTCTTTTTTTCTTAAAGGATGCAATCTTCGCTGCCCATATTGTTACAATATTAATCTTGTAACCCCTTCAGAAAAGACAGATCTTGAATTGGATTCTATTCAGGATTTATTCAATCATTTGGAAAAACGTCAGGGCATTCTTACCGGACTTGTAATAAGTGGTGGAGAACCATTATTAAATCCTTACACTCCTCTTATTATAAAAAAAGCAAAATCTCTGGGATACAAAATCAAACTGGACACTAACGGAACTTTACCTGCAGAATTAAGCTATTTTCTAGAAGCTCCTGAAATACGTCCAGATTTTCTTGCCATTGATATAAAAACAACACCAGAAAAATATGCAAAACTCATCTGCAACAAACAGTCTAAATTTTATGGGAATATCCAATATTTCGAAAAAGTGATTTCTGAAAGCTGCAGAATTGCTGAATCTATTCCTGCAGATAAAAGGGAATTCAGAACTGTGCTGGTACCTTCTCTTGTTTCATTAAAAGAAATTCAGATTATTGCAAAATTTCTACCAAAGGATGCCAGCTGGCAGTTCGCGCAGTTTCAGAATGAAAATTGTCTAAACCCAGAATACAAAACAATCAAACCATATCTTGATTACGAAATTGAACAGATAATAACGGAAGCAAAAAAATTCATTCCTAACGCAAACTTAAGGTAGGATTAATTAATTCTACATAATTCTGGCGAATTCTTTTACAACTTGAGGAATCAATGTTTCTACCCTGCCATTACAACTCATACCGCTGGCATTTTTATGTCCGCCGCCTCCAAATTTTGCAGCAACTGCAGAAACATCAATTTTATCCTGAGAACGGAATCCACCAGTACAAGTAGTAGGAGTATCCTGTCTTAAGAAAACAGCCGCCTCTACACCTTTAGAAGAAAGCAGAAGCTGATACAAAGCATCTGAATCACGTCCCTCCATGCCAAAATTCTTTGTATCTTCCAAAGATTCATAAGTAATAACAAGACGACCATCCAGATAACGTTCAGCCTTATTCAATAAAATCCCTAACAATTTTCTAGTGGAATAAGGTTTGCCAGAATTAATATCAATATAAGTTGTACGAGGGTTAGCTCCATAAGCTACCAATCTGGAAGCAGCCATAAAAACAGGTGCAGAATTATCTGTTAAAAATCTGAAAAATCCTGTATCTGTACATAATCCAAAAAATAAAATTTCAGCCAGTTCTTTTGACAAAGGACCTACCAGCATTTCATAAAAAATCTGAATTAAAAAAGCACATGCAGGAGCTTCAGCATTAATATAGCCTTTTGCATTTTCAATAATTGAACCAGTTTTATGATGGTCAATAATAAAAGTATCCAGTCCCTTAAAATCACCATCAATCTCACCCAATCTGCTTAGTTCACAGCAATCACAAATAATCAAGCCAGTTTCAGCTCTCTCTGAAGCATCCTGAAATTCCATTTCGTTAGAAAATTTATCCTGCCACTTGATTACTTCATTTCGCTTAAAAGGACCTGCCGAAAGCAATTGATAATTCTTTTTGTATGCATCAAGAATTGCAGCAATTCCCAGACATGAAGAAACACAGTCCCCGTCAGGCTCTTTATGACCTACAATAAAAAAAAACTTATGCTGTTCAATAAAAGATTTTAATTCATCTGCATCCTGCTGTGTTATTTCTTTCATAAAAAAATCCTGTTAATACGCAAGTCAAGACACCAATCTCTACAGGTCTTGATTTATTCTTTTTAAAGTTTAATACCTTTAAATAAAAAAAGAGGACTGTTTCCAATCCTCTTTCATCTTAACAAATTCTTTACAAAAATTCTATGCAGTTATATTTCTATAATTCAAGTTCTTCGAGAGTTTCTTTATCTGCACCATCAAGTCCCTTTCTGTAATCTATTACACCCCAGATACCTGTTGATTTATTCATAGGTACAGTAAGAATAACTCGCTTGAACTCTCCATTATCTTTTACAATGGTCATATACGAAGTACTATTCTTCTTAGAATTTCTGAACTTCAACTTTCTAGGATTATCAGGATTTCCTTTTGCCCATGCTTTAGGAATTACTGTAGTTCCAGTTCCAAATTTATTTTTCTGATAAACAATAGCATATCCATCTTTACCTTCTAAAATTTTAAGAATTGGAACATTCACATATGAAATATCTGTCCACTTTCCTTCTGTTCGCTCTGGAGCAAGGCTGGAATTTTTACTTTCGCTGTTCTCTTCTGCAACAATAGACATTGTAAAGAGTGAAAATATTGCTAAAATCATCAATAATTTTTTCATATAATACTCCCTTAAATAAGTACATAAAACCTATTAAATCTTAAAAATTATAAACCGTTTAGATTAATTTAACAACTATTTTATACAGAGTTTTCTTTCATTCTATATGTAACAAATTCTATATTTACGTTATTATATAATTATACAAATAATGAGGTAGTTATGAAAAAAAATATTTCAAAAATCTTTATTAGTTTTTCAATTTTAGCACTCTTCTGCACAGGCTGTGCTTCTACTCAGAAGAGTGATTCTATTTCTGGTGATGAATACGGTACTGCTGAACAGACTCAGGAATCTGATGAATTAGATACAGATTTTTCTTCTACAGATGAAAAGGGCACAAAAGCAAATAAAAAAGGCAAAAAAAAGAACGCACTGGAATCTTTTTTTACCTTCGGCAACAAGGATGATTTTATTTCAAATGATGTAACAGCAGTATTTACAAGAACAGTTACAGGTTCTATCAAACAGAAGAAAGCATCTATTATGATTAATCCAGAAAAACAGACAGCAGGTTTCGGTTCAACTTATATGTCTGCATATTACATTGTTCAACTGGATGCTGAATCAAGAGCAAAACTTGCAAAAGCCGTTGAATTATATTTGAACGATTTTGAAAACAAAAAACTGGATAGAAAAGATAGAAAATCTTATAAAAAATATGGTCAATTCAATATACATTTGGATTGGGGTACAATCAGTTCTTCAACACCTAATTTTGGAGACGGAACTGCTTATTTCGGATATGAATTTGAAAAAGGTTCTCCATACTTCTCAATTACCTGCTACCCTATGCACAATAAATATTGGGATATTGTAAATGAAGCAACTTCAGAACAATCTCTGCAGCTTAAATATTTCTTTACAAAAGCTCTTGCACAGGAACTCGTAGATTTTATTTCTGAAGAAAAGATTTCATCCTTTTTTGAAGATTATGTAAGTGACACAATATTCACTCCAGCTGAACTTGATGATTATGAATAATTGAAAATATAAAAATATTAATTTTGATTAACGCTTATAACTAAATTATTAATCTAAAAGAAACGGTAAAAATATTTTTTAAAAGATCCGAATTTATAACAAAAAATTATATTCGGATCTTTTTTTATTTTTATATACCAGAAAAAATAGGTTAAATAAAAAAAGAGACCATAAAAAGGCCTCTTTTTAGTTAGCGACCAATGGGATTGAACCATTGACATCACGGATATGAGCCGTGTGCTCTACCAACTGAGCTAGGTCGCCGTTGAATGTATATATACTATCAAATATAGATTAAACTTGTCAATAGGTAAATTTGTAAATTCGTAATTTTTTTTCGACTACCCCATAAAACGTCCGATATTAGTGCAATCTATATAGGACTTAACAGTCGAGGAGAAATTATGAAAAGTAATGAACTTAATTTGGTTCCAGAAAAATTAGCAGCTGGAAAAATTACAAAAAAAGAAGCAGTAGATATTATCTGTGCTTACATAAATGAAAATTTTCCAGTATTCGGGCTTCATAAATACGACGAGGATTTCAGAGAAGATGTTATTCTTTATTTTTTAGAAAGAGGATCTCACGTTTTAGATTCATACAACAAAAATACAGCAGATTTTTTTACTTTTCTTTACAGCAATATTATGAGCTATATCCAAACCAGAAAAAGAAGTTTAGCTAGAGAAAACTTAAAAGAAAAGCTAACTCTTTCTGAAACAATAAATAACATAGACGAAAAAGAATCTGCATATAACAGAATTAATTATAAAAAATTTGAACTGGCAAAAATACCATATTCCTATACCCCTATCACCGTTGAAAACCTCAGAAGAATTTTCGAACCAATCTCAAAAGATATGACTGATAAAAAAATATTAGTTTTAGCCATGAAGTCATCATTTTTTCTTTCAGATTCCATGATAAAAAAAATCAGCGACCTCTATAACATTCAGGAAGAAGATATGTATAAGACAATTCAATATTGCAAAGAATCCATATCCAGAAGAACAGAAAAACATCAGTCTGCAATCGAGCACAGAAACTATGCTTATTATCATCATAAAAAGTATGAACAGGAGCTTAATTCTCTAAAATCAAACACAAAAAAATCAGGAAATATCTTTCAGATAGAAAAAAAATATTTAAAGCATTCTAAAAACTGGAAATTAATCAATGAGAAATTTGAAAAAGGATTTCTCTATCTACGTCCCACAAACAAAACAATTGCAGATATTCTTGGTATATGTGAAAGACAGGTTTCTTACTACATTAATTGTGCAAAAAAAGAATGTGAGAAAAATAACATTGAACAAGAAATACAGAAAGATGATTAATTGTTTTAGTTTTCTTAATTCATTATATTAGAAGAATGAAAATATATTTAGCTACTGGAAACAAAAACAAGAAAAAAGAAATGTGCGAACTTTTATCAGAGCACACTATTTTAATACCTTCTGATGAAGGCATAGAATTTGATCCTGATGAAACAGGAACAACTTTTTATGAAAACAGCCTGATAAAAGCTCGTACTCTCTATGAATTAGTACACTGCCCTGTAATTGCAGATGATTCAGGAATTTGTGTAGATGCTTTAGGTGGAGCCCCAGGAATCTATTCCTCACGCTATGCAGGTCCTGATTTTATGCAGGGGAAACCAGATGGTTCAAAAATCTCACAGGATGAACAGAACCGATTTATCATTCAGCAGACCAATGAAGCAATTGCGAAAGGTTACCTGCCAAAAGGTGAATATCTTCATGGTGAACGTTCATGCCATTACACTTGTGCAATGGTAATGTACTGCGGACCAGACCGACTCTACGTTGCACAAGACACTTTTGAAGGTGCACTAATTGACGATATCAATAAACAGGCTGGAAACGGCGGATTCGGTTACGACCCAATTGTTTTCCTTCCAGAATATGGAAAGACAGTTGCAGAAATCTCCGCTGATGAAAAAAATTCAATTTCTCACAGAGGAAAAGCAGTACGATCACTGAAAAGAATCATTGATTTAATGTAAAAAAAATAAATATTTTTTGAATTTTTTATTAAAGTTCTAACCTAAGTATTCCGATAAAAATATTAGAAGTGTTATGACTGTAACGACTTCGTAGAAGCAGCGGTCAGACTTTCTAGCAAAAATGTGTAGATGTAGCCTTGTAAACAACATTTACGCATTTTTGCATTTTTCACAGAAGAAAGGATTCTTCTGTTTACATTCCAAGGAGGAATACTATGGTTATCAACCACAACATGTCGGCAATGTTTGCCAATCGTCAGCTCGGAGTTACAGGTGTATCTTTAGAAAAAGATATGGCTAAACTTTCATCAGGTATGAGAATCAATCGCGCAGGCGATGATGCTTCAGGACTTGCAGTATCTGAAAAGATGCGCAGCCAGATCCGCGGTTTGAATCAGGCTTCACAGAATGCCGCTAATGGTATCAGTTTTATTCAGACAACTGAAGGATATCTTCAGGAAACAACTGACATCATGCAGCGTATTCGCGAACTTGCAGTTCAGTCATCAAACGGAATCTACTCTGAAGAAGATCGTATGCAGATTCAGGTTGAAATCTCAGCTTTGGTTTCAGAAGTTGATCGTGTAGCAAGCGCTGCTCAGTTCAATGGCATGAATATGCTTACTGGCCGTTTCGCACAGCCAACTGGAGAAAATGTAGTAACAGCTTCTATGTGGTTCCACATTGGTGCTAACATGGATCAGCGTGTACAGGTATTTATCGGTACAATGTCTGCTACAGCTCTTGGTATTCGCGATATTGGAACAGAAGAAAAGATTTCTCTTGCCACACCGGAAGATGCCAACCGCGCAATCGGAACAGTAGATGAAGCATTGAAAAAGATCAACAAACAGCGTGCTGATCTCGGTGCTTACCAGAACCGTCTTGAAATGACTGTAAAAGGATTGGATATTGGAGCTGAAAATCTTCAGGCTTCAGAATCTCGCATCCGTGATACAGACATGGCTTCACAGATGGTTGAGTTCACAAAGAACTCTGTATTATCTCAGGCCGGAACAGCTATGCTTGCTCAGGCTAACTCTCAGTCTCAGAATGTATTGAGCTTATTGAGATAAACAGTTGTCTTTAGTCCGATAGTAAGATATAATAAATTTTCGTGAGTTTAAGTGCTCACGAAAATTTATTTCGCGGTGTTTTTTTCTTTTGCAAAAATCCTAAAACATCGTAAAATATTGTATTAGCTTTGTTATAGAAGTTTAATATTATATATATATGCTCATTTTCAGATGAGTATTGTTCTTTGAAATAGTGTACTTTATGTAAATGCAGGTGGCAGCAAGAACAGTCAGTTTAACTCACACATTAATAGACTGACTATTCCTGCTGTATAGGTCTGAAACTAAGTTAGAGGCGCAGAACTAACCTAGCCTTTCACCTGCAGGACACAAATCATGATGATTAGTGTTTTTAAGTAAACATGGAGGGCACAACTATGATTATTAATCACAATATGAGTTCTCTTTATGCTGATCGTGTATTGAACATTTCTAATGATTCAATCATGAAAAACATGGAGAAACTTTCTTCTGGTGAACGCATCAATCGCGCCGGAGACGATGCATCAGGACTTGCTGTATCAGAAAAAATGCGCAGCCAGATCCGCGGTTTGAACCAGGCTTCTAAGAACATTCAGAATGGCGTTTCTTTCATTCAGACAACTGAAGGTTACTTGAATGAAACAACAGATATTCTTCAGCGTGTTCGTGAACTTGCAGTTCAGTCTGCTAACGGTATCTACAGCGATGAAGATCGTATGCAGATTCAGGTTGAAGTATCTCAGCTCGTTGCTGAAGTTGACCGCATTGCAAGTCAGGCTCAGTTCAACGGTATGAATATGTTAACTGGACGTTTCGCTGCAGAAGGCGATGCTGTAATGCAGTTCCAGATTGGTGCTAACGTTGACCAGAGTACACGTGTATTCATCGGTACAATGACAGCTACAGCTCTTGGTCTCAAGGGTGCTCAGGGTGGCGATGAACAGATTTCTATTTCTACACCTGACGAAGCAAATATGACTCTTGCTACTGTTGATGCTGCATTGACAAGTGTAACAAAACAGAGAGCAGATCTTGGTGCTTACCAGAACCGCTTCGAATTGGCATCAAAGGGTGTAAATATTGCTGCTGAAAATACTCAGGCTGCAGAATCTCGTATCCGCGATACAGATATGGCTTCTGAAATGGTTGAGTTTACAAAGAACCAGATTCTCACACAGGCTGGTACAGCAATGCTCGCACAGTCAAACTCACAGTCACAGACTGTTTTGTCTTTGTTGCAGTAGAAGTAAACTAAAATTAAAGAGATTTCTGGATGTCATCTTTTTAATTTTTTTTCAAAATGGAAGGAAGGGGTTGCGCCCCCCTTCCCTTTCTTTTGAAACGATAGAAAATCGTTTCTTCAAGGAGGAGAACTATGAATACAATACACAATTCAATGGTTCATGTGGCAATGGATGGCCAGACTCTTTACAACAATATTATTCGTAGCACAACACAAGTTTCTGCAAAAAAACAGGAACCTGTTGTTCACCAATCCATAACTCCCACAGGAGCCCAGGTAGCACAAAATCTTGAAAAATCTTTGGCAGATTTCAAACAAGATGTTCAGGAATTACAGAAAATGACTGAAATGGTTGCCGGAAATAAGCTTCAGTTTAATGTAAACAAAGAACTTGGCACTGTAGTAGTTTCAATTGTTGATTCATCTACAAATCAGGTTGTAAAACAAATTCCATCAGAGGATATGCTAAACTTAAAGCTTCGAATCAGAAAGGCTATTGGCTCAGTATTTGACGAAGTAATATAATTTATGGCCGGAATTAATATACCAGGCGTTACAGATCAGTATAAAACAAACGACACAGTTGAAAAACTGATGAAAGTTGAACGAATTCCACTTACAAGGGAACAGAAACAACTTGAAACTTATAAAGCTGAAAAGGACGCCTGGAGAGACATTAATACAAAACTCGCTTCACTTAGAGACAGTACAAAAACTCTCTATTCATTTGAAAATCCTTTTAACAATAAATTAACAACATCAACAGAAGAATATGCAATAACAGCAGAGGCAAACCGTAGTGCAGGAATACAATCATTTAAGGTAGATGTAATTCAACCAGCTTCTTCTGACAGATTTCTAACTCAAGAACTTGAAAATGATTTTAAAGTTCCTGCAGGAACTTATGTATATAAAGTTGGTGAAAAAAATCTGAATATGAACTGGAAAGGTGGTTCATTAAAAGATTTTTCCACAGCAATAAACAAACGTGGAAATGGCGTTATCAAATCTTCAATCATCGGTGCCAGTAACGGAAAAAAATCTTTACTAATAGAGGCTATTCCTACTGGTAAAGAAAACCAACTTATATTCGAAAATGATGCTAAAACATTTGCATTTGATTCAGGCATGATAGATAAAGTCCAACCATCTACAGAACAGTTTGGTCAGACCCAAAATGAAATAGCTCCAGTTCAGCCAATTGAATATGAAGAATCACCTCACCTTCCACCGTTATCATTAACAAAAACAAAATTAAATGAAGAAACTACATCTGTTACAGTAGAACCTAGAGGTGCGTACCAGATTGAAATTCCTTCAAAAATCAAAGATAAAAGTAACCTGCACGTACAATTCACAATTAAAGCCACTGAGGTTACAGACATTACTCCTGAAATCAATAAATCTCTTATTCAGCCGGAAATTCCAGATGCAGGCTTTGCTGAATATTCAGGTATTGTGATTTCAAACATGAATTCTGACACAAATCTGAATCTTCCTGACATACCACCTGAACCACTGGAACCAAACAACACTGACGCTGTTGTTTATGCAGTAATGTCAGACGGCACAGAAAAGCTTATTCAGACACCGGAACTGCTTACAGGTTCTCTTCAGGAAGTTGATGTAAATTTAAAGGAATACTCTGATATAAAAGCTATTGCAATCAGAAACAGAAGTACAGGTATAGAACTGGAAGTTTCAAATTTTTCGGCTCTTGACCCTTCTACTGATCTTGGTTATGGTCCTAAAAATCCAATTTCCGTTGCTGATGATGCAATAATAAAATATGAAGGAATTACAATCACACGTCCTTCTAATAAGATTGACGATGTAGTACCTGAAATAACACTAAACTTACATGACAAAACCGAAAAAACTGCAACCATATCAGTTCGTCCAGACAAGGATGCTTCCAAGGATGCAATTATCCAATTTGTGGGTCAGTATAATCAGGCAGTTGCTGAATTAAATATCCTGTCTCAAAATAAGAATGAAATTATTGATGAATTGGATTATTTATCAAAAGAAGAAAAAGATGCAGAACGGGAAAAGTTAGGTATGTTTGCTACTGATTTTTCTCTAACCAGTATAAAATCTAACATGCAGTCCATAGTTTCTGCTGGCTACAACTTTTCAGATCAGGCAGAAATTACAATGCTTTCTCAAATTGGTATTGCAACAAACGCTGGTGGTTTTTCTGGAGGTTATTCACAGAGCAAGCTTCGTGGATATCTGGAAATTGATGAGAAAAAACTGGATTCTGCATTGGAAAATCATCTGGATGATATACGTCAGGTCTTTGGGTATGATTCGGATGGAGATCTGATTGTAGATTCAGGTATTGCTTATAAACTTGATAAACAGATTTCTGCCTATACACAGACAGGTGGAATTCTTGCAATGAAAACATCATCACTTGACTCAAAAATCAAAAGTTCAGAATCAAGAATTTCGAAACTTGAAACTCAGATGGACGCTAAAGAAGCTGAGCTTCGTAACAAATACAGCCAGATGGAAGGTTCATTGAACAGTTTGGAAAGCCAGCAGAATTCTATTTCAAATTTTACAAGACAGAATCAAAGAAGTAATTAATATCATTCAAAAATAATCCGATAATTGTATAAGAGGTATATTATGATCGAATTTTACATTAACGGACAGCAAATTGACGTACAGATTGAAGATGAAGAAACTATAGGTGATGTTCTCCACTCCTTTGAGTTAACCTGCGAAGAAAATAAAGCTGCAGTAATTGGTATTATTGTTGATGGAAAACAGATTACAGCAGATATTTTTGATGAAGAATCTTCAAAACCTCTTGGTAAAAACACAAAATTTGAATTTTCTATTGTTACAGAAGATGATATAAAAGCATCCTTCACAAAACTCTCAGAATTGTTCAATGAACTTTCGGCAAAAATGGAACAGGTTCCTGTAGAACTTCAGAATGGAAAAAATCTGGAAGTCAGCGAATCCATAAAAAAACTTGCAGATAGCATTGACCAGTTCTGTCATATAGCTACATTAGCCACACTTTTCCCAGAAACTTTCACAAATACATCAATAAATGGAATGAATTTTCAGGATTTTTTTGCTGATTTTTCAACTATTCTTAAAGATTTTGAAGACGCACTACAAAACAACGATACTGTTATGATTGGAGATTTATCTGAGTATGAAATTTGTCCTAGACTCCAATCTATTTCACAAGCCTTAAAGCAAATTTAATTTGCAGGAGGTAATTATGTTATTTTTGTATACAGGTGGATCAGGCTCACCTATTCAGGCAAGACAGACTGCTCCTATTTACCTGATTTTTATTATTACTGCAATAATTTTTATATTAATAACTATTATAGGAATAATAATAAAAAAACATTTAGATTATATCAAATCTGATGCATATCGCCAGAAAGAAATTAATCGTCCTACTAAAAAAAGCGATATACACAAAATTGCTGAACTGGCAAATCTGAATAAAGATGACATAAGTATACTGTGGGATGTTTGTCAGTTTACCAAATGCAATAATGTTTTTTATCTTTTAACTACAAATGCAGAAGTAAATGAACTTTTTAAGAATGCATATTATGCAATGAAAGAGCATAAATTCTTTACAGATATAAAAATGAATTTATTTTTTGAATGTTTGTACAAGCTGGAAATGTATGTTGCTCAAACAAAAAAAATATATTCAACAACAATGATTCCTGCTCAATCAATAATATTTTATATTTCTGAAGAAGGTGAACAATATCCTTTTACAGTTGTAAAAAATTCCAAGGATTTTTTCATAGCTGAAATTCCTGAATTTATGGCTAAATCTGAGCATAAGCCTGAAAAACTTGTACGTAACAGATTCACTTTTAAAACAATAGACGGTCTCTCATATAATCTGGTAACTAGAATTATCAGATATGAAGATACTCCTGAAAATAAGCATTACATTATACTTGCACATACAGACCAGCTGGAATGTCAGTCTCAGAGACATTTTAAACGAGATTTTTTCCAGGAAGACTGTCAGTTTGCAAAAATTCATATTCATCCGGAAGCAGAAGATCCAGCAAAAAGATATTGGATTTCTGAAAGCAAACATGCCGGTAAGATTACAAATATTTCTGCAGGTGGCTGCTGTATTCAAACTGAATTACCAGTTAAAGAGAATCAATCAATTGTTGTTACATTGCCATCAAAAGGTTTAACCGAACAGATGCCCGGAATAATAAGAAGAACCAGAAAATTGCCAAATGGAAAATTTGCATTGCATATTCAGTTCAACAATATTTCTATTCAGACAAAAAATAAAATATATGCTCTTGTATATAAATATGAATTTTAAGTGTAAAAATATTACAAAATGTTTAAATCTTGCTAAAGACACATATTTAGGTTAAAATGGAA
>JAEDFX010000111.1 GCA_016297805.1 Treponema sp.
TGTCGTCAAAGATATAAAATTTGAAAATGGTGAGTTGAAGGAAGCTGCTTAAAACTTATGCCGATTCAAACTTCAATCCACAACAATTGACAATTTCTCCAAACCAGCCTGCAGAGACTGTTGTTCCACTTACCTGCAGCATAGGAATTTACGGCATTAAAGAGGAAGACACAGCCAAGGATGCTTTCATCCACCTAGACAAAGCCATCTACAATGCCAAAAATAACGGAAGAAACTGCGTAAGCCTCTAATTGCATGCAAGCCATCACCCTGAACTGACGTCAGGTACTTTTTATCTGGAAACCATATTGATAAAGCACAAATAACTTTCCTGCCTGATCGGGTTAAGGAAAAGAAAACAAAACTGATGCCGAACGTACTGCAATGGAATGGGTCGTAAAAGGCTGTTCTTCTCTGCGAGGACACCGTTGCCCTTTCTAAAACTCCACCAACAAGACGCTGTCTTTTTGGATTATCTGCCAGACGACTAGTCTTCTGGACTTCTACATAACATAAATTAGTATTCTGCAGTAATTAAATTATTGCAGATTAAATTTGACAATAATTCTCTTATGTCTTATTATTTACAGTAACGAGGTTACTGTTTGAAAAATAATACATATTTATTAAAGAATATAGCAGATATTCGCACAGGTTATTCCTTTCGTGCAAAACTTGAGCCTGACTCAGAAGGGAATATTCTGGTAGTTCAATTAAAGGAATTATCAGATAAGAATACAATTGATGTCTCAACTGCAGTAAAAATAAATATGCAAAATGTTTCTGAAAATTATCTTCTGCTAAAAGGAGATTTGGTATTCAGATCCAGGGGCATGGATTCTACAGCTGCTATTATGGATATTAGTGCTGATAATATCATTCTCTCTGCTCCGTTTCAGCGAATAAGGCTCCAAGATACAGCAAAAATCATTCCTGAATACCTTTTATGGTATATTAATAGCAAGGATGCTCAGACTTATTTTTCCGCTAATAAAACAGGGACTTCAGTAAGCATGATTTCTACAGCAGTATTGGCGGATTTGCCGGTAGTTATTCCCCCTGTAGAAATCCAAAAAAATATAGTTGAGATAAACACTCTTTCTGAAAGAGAAATTGAGTTGCAGGAAGAATTAATCAAAAAAAAGAAGTTGCTAACAGAAACAATACTTCTTAAAACTTTAGAACTATGATTGGGAGACAAAATATGGAGAACGAAATTCAGAAAATTGATCAGAAAGATATTAATGCAGCTGCTTGGGCTGCTTGTGATACATTCCGTGGCGTTGTAGATCCTGCTCAGTATAAGGATTATATCCTTGTTATTTTGTTCTTGCGTTACATTTCGGATGTATGGCAGGACCATTATGATACATACAAAAAAGAGTATGGTGATGATGATGAACGAATTCGACGTAAGCTAGAACGTGAACGTTTTGTCCTTCCTGTTATTAAACTTACAGAGGAAGTAGATGGTAAACGCAAGGAAACAGATTCTTTTACTGCTAATTTCTACAGCCTTTATGACCGTAAGGAGCGAAATAATATTGGAGAATTAATCAATATTACTTTGGAACATATTGAAGAGGCTAACAGAACAAAACTCGCAGGAGTGTTCCGCAATATTGATTTTAATAGCGAAGCAAATCTTGGAAAAACAAAAGATAGAAATCGCCGTCTAAAACAACTTCTGGAAGATTTTAATTCTCCAAAACTCGACATGAGACCAAGCCGAGTTTCAGAAGATATTATTGGTAATACTTACATTTATCTTATTGAACATTTTGCTTCTGATTCAGGAAAGAAGGCTGGTGAATTCTTTAGTCCACTTATGGTAACTGAACTTGTCGCACGTCTTGCACAACCAAAAGACGGAGATACAATTTGTGACCCTACTTGTGGCTCTGGAGGACTTCTTATAAAAGCGGCAAATCAAATTCCTTCTGGTAATTTTGCATTGTTCGGCCAGGAAACAAATGGAAGCACTTGGGCTCTTTGCCGAATGAATATGTTCCTTCATGGGTTTGACAGTGCAAGGATTGAATGGGGAGATACTATCAATAATCCGCTTTTAGTCAGCAATAAAAGCCTTATGAAGTTTGATGTTGTAGTTGCAAATCCGCCTTTTAGTTTGGACAAGTGGGGTGCTGAAAATGCAGCAAGTGATCCATATAGAAGATTTACCCGTGGTGTTCCGCCAAAGAGCAAGGGAGACTGGGCATTCATTACCCACATGGTTGAAACTGCTAAAAATCAGAAAGGACGAATTGCGATAGTTGTTCCTCATGGAGTTCTTTTCCGTGGTGGTGCGGAATTAAAAATCCGACAGTCAATGATTGAAGAGAATCTGTTGGATGCTGTAATCGGGCTTCCTTCAAATCTTTTCCCGACAACAGGAATCCCGGTTGCAATTCTTGTGTTTGACCGTTCCCGTGAAAAAGGTGGAAGTCGTGAAAACGAAACTGATGTAATGTTTATTGATGCGTCAAAAGAATTTATTCAGGGCAAAAAACAAAATACACTTTCTGAAGAACAGTTAGATAAAATTGTAGAGACCTATAAAGCAAGACGCGATGTTGAAAAATACAGCCGTAAAGTGCCATTTGAAGAAATCAAAAACAATGAATTCAATCTCAATATTCCTCGCTATGTTGATACTTATGAAGAAGAGGAAGAAATTGATATTGATGCAGTTCAAAGTGAAATTGATCGATTGGAAACTGAGCTTGCAGATGTTCGTGCTCAACTAAAGGTAAAGCTTGCTGATATTCTTAGAGGGTAGCCGATGGAAAATGTAACTACTCAGACTATTGAAAATAAAATTTTCACAATTCGTGGTGTTCAAGTCATGCTGGATAGAGATTTAGCAGAACTTTACGAAGTTGAAACAAAACGTATTAATGAACAAGTAAAACGGAATATTGAAAGGTTCCCGGAAGAATTTTGTTTTCAGCTTACAAAAGAAGAAGTTGAAATCTTAAGGTCGCAAATTGCGACCTTGAACACGGGAAATTCATTTTTGAGGTCGCAAAATGAGACCTCAAAATCTGAAATTCCAACCTTGAAGTCGCAATTTGCGACTTCAAGGTCACAATTTGTGACCTTGAACACAGAAGATTCATTTTTGAAGTCACAAATTGTGACCTCAAAAAAAGAAAATCGCGGTGGAAACAGATATCTTCCTTATGCTTTTACCGAGCAAGGCGTTGCTATGCTTGCATCTATTCTTAAAAGTGAAACAGCCGTGAAAGTTAGCATTCAAATTATGAATGCTTTTGTTCAGATGCGACATTTTATTTCTGCAAATGGTTCACTTTTTGCCCGTTTGGATTCTGTTGAAAAACGGCAAATAGAAACAGAAGAAAAGCTTAACCGCAATCTGCTGCGAATTGATGAAAAGCTAGATATTAACGAAAAAAACTTTGAAAAAGTTTTTGACGCTCTTGAGGCGGCAGATTTACCCAAACAGGGCGTTTTCTGTGATGGTCAGATTTTTGATTCATACGAGTTTGTGTCAGATTTGATTCGCAAGGCAAAAGCTTCAATTGTTCTTGTTGATAATTATGTAGATGACACAGTGCTTTCAATGCTCGACAAAAGAAAGTCTGGTGTTTCAGCAACAATTTATACGCAAAGTATTTCAAAACAGCTTAATCTGGATTTGCAGAAACACAACGCCCAGTATGCCCCGATTGATGTTCGCCTTATAAAGAACTTTCACGACAGATTTTTGTTTCTTGATGAAAAGACAATTTATCATATTGGAGCATCCGTAAAAGATTTGGGAAAGAAAGTGTTCGGATTTTCAAAACTTGGATTGGATGCAAAGCAGATTATGAATATGCTGGGTGTGATGGTGTAAACATTTTTGTTATTTCGTTGAATAAGAGTGTCATTCCGAACTTGTTTCGGAATCTTAATTGCACTAGATGCTGAAACAAGTTCAGCATGACAAGGAGTATATAACATGGCAGAAAAAGCGTATGTATATTTTATGACCAATAATAGCAATAAGGTCTTGTATATTGGAGTCACAAGTGATTTGACGAAAAGAGTTATGCAACATAAAAATCATGTTTACGAAGGGTTTACAGAAAAATATAACTGTACAAAGCTTGTTTACTTTGAAGAATGCAATGACATAAATTCGGCAATTCGAAGAGAGAAACAATTAAAAAATTGGCATAGGGATTGGAAGAATAATTTAGTTAATCAGTCAAACAAGGATTGGAATGATTTGGCTGTGTAAGGTTATTCCGTTAAATAAGTTGTCATTCCGAATGAAAGCAAGTCATTCGGACCGAAATCAAGTCATTCCGAACTCGTTTCGGAATCTTAATCGTACTAGATCCTGAATCGAGTTCAGGATGACAGTTTGGGAATTTATTTTTGAAAATAGGAAAGATGTTTAAATGAGAGAAAATAAAGTTGTAAAACTGAAAGATGTAATTTCAACTAAAATACAAAATGGATATTCACCTTTGTGCCAAGAAGATTCTTCTGGAGTATGGGTTCTAAGTTTAGGAGCATTGACAGGATATAGTTTTGATTCATCTCAGATAAAAGCTGTATCGTCAAGTGAAAAAATGCCAGAAGAATATAGATTGAAGGATAATGATATCTTAGTCAGCAGATCAAATACCTTGGACAAAGTAGGGCGATGCGGTGTTTTTCATGGAGAAATAGATAATTGTTTTTATCCTGATTTAATGATGAGATTCAGAGCAGATGAAAAAATTGTCTTAACAAAATATCTTGAAACAGTTCTTCAATCAGAATTTGCCAGAAAATATTTTCAAGAACGCGCCGCAGGAACAAGTGTTTCTATGATGAAAATAAATAAGAAAATCTTGGAAGATTTTTCATTTTCATTACCATCATTAAAGGAACAAGAAAAGATTATTAAAATTACTCTAGTTTGGGATTCTGCTATTGAAAAAACAGAGAAATTAATCTCTGAAAAAGAACGAATGTTTTCTTTCCTTATGAAAAAGATTCTCAGCAAAAAAGGAAATACATGTTATTTAAATAAAATTGTTACCGTAAAAAAAGGGAAGCAGTTAAATAAAGAAAATATGATTTCAAATGGTACAGTTCCTGTGTTAAATGGGGGAATTTCTTATTCAGGGTTTACTAATTTTGCTAATACTCAAAAGAATACTATTGCAATAAGTGAGGGTGGGAATTCCTGTGGCTATGTAAATTTTGTTTCTGAAGATTTTTGGGCAGGCGGACATTGTTATACTCTTGAGCTAAAAGATAAAGATGTAGAAACTAAGTTTCTCTATTGGATGTTAAAATCTAAAGAAAGAGAAATAATGAATCTAAGAGTTGGCTCAGGTCTTCCGAATATTCAGCAAAATGATTTGTGTAATCTGAAAATAGAAATATACAATAAAAACGACCAGCTTAAAATCATTGAAGTATTGGATTGTCAACAAAGAGAACTTTCTTTACTTAAAAAACAACTTGAACAATACAAACTTCAAAAGCAAGGTCTTATGCAAAAACTCCTGACTGGAGAATGGAGAATTGAATAATGGGTTGGAAATGACCAATAACTTTGTTTTCTAGTGTCATTCCGAACTTGTTTCGGAATCTATAGAACTAGATGTAGTGTAGATGCTGAAACAAGTTCAGCATGACAAACCCACATAACAAATCGTTGCTCATTATAGAGTGTTGATTATGACAGATAGTTGATAAGGAAGAAAATTAAATGGAAAAAGCAAATAAAAATACTAACGAAGTAAATTTTGACAGCACCGAATATAAACTTTCCCAAAAGCCAGCCCTTGAACTACTTTCAAAACTTGGCTGGGAAATTCTTGATTATGAACAGGCAAATAAACTCCGTGGCAAAAAGTTATCTTCTGTCCTTCTTGAAGATATTCTTTATAAACAGCTTTCAGAAATCAATAAGATTTCATTCCAGGGAAAAGAGTATGCATTCGAACAATCCTGCATCCAGAGTGCTGTTCAGAAATTAAAGCCATTCAAAAATGATGGATTGCTTCCTCTTAACAATGAACTGACAGATTTGTTAATCATGGGAACAAGTGAAACTCAGTCAATTAACGGTTCTACAAAAAGTTTTACTTTGAATTATATCGATTGGAATAATCCTGATAAAAATATTTTTTATGCAGTTCCTGAATTTATTGTTGAGCGTGTCCGTTCTGAAAAAACTATTCGCCCGGATATTGTTTTGTTTGTAAACGGAATTCCTCTTGGTGTTATAGAGTGTAAGTCTCCATCAGAAGAGCTTGAGCAAGGAATAACACAGAATATTCGAAATCAGACAGAGACTTTTATTCCTCATCTTTTTATGTATTGCCAAATCTTGCTGGCTGTAAACAAGAATGGGGCAAAATATGCAACTGTTGGAACTCAGTCAAAATTCTGGAATATTTGGAAAGAGCCTGATATTTCTCCTTTATTGAAAATTATTGAAAATCCAACAGAACAAGATAAAACTATTTTTTCATTATGTTCTAAAGAACGCTTTTTAGATTTGATTCATGGATTCACTGTTTTTGATGTTGGAACAAAGAAAATCGCCCGTTATCAGCAATACTTTTCTATAAAAGCTACATTGGAAAGAATTCATTGTATAGGAAATGATGGCATCAGACAGGGGGGGATTATATGGCATACTCAAGGTTCTGGAAAGTCTTTAACTATGGTTATGCTTGCAAAGAATCTGATGTATT
>JAEDFX010000112.1 GCA_016297805.1 Treponema sp.
TACTATGGTATTTTCTTAGATACATAGAATATTCAAGCATTGCATTTGCATCACCGGATTCTGCTTTCTGTTTTGTCTCGAAAATAAACTCAGGAATAATTCTGAATGTACCGTCTCCAATGCCAATAAACTTAAAATCAATCCCTATTTTTCTTTTCAGAGTAGCTGTAAGAAAACGAAACACCTTCATTACGCCGAATCCACGTGTATTGTGTACTAGATTTGTATCAATCAACTGATAAATAAACTTTATCCGACGACTTCTACAAAAATTATATTCCCGAACACTAAAGTCCAGCCATTCTACAGGTTTAGATTCAAATTTCTTTCTAAGCTTTTCGTATTTTTTAAGATTCATAGTTATCGTTAAAAATCACCTCACATCCTCGTACTTTTTACACGAGGATGTATTGCTGATTGTAAAAACAGATTACATCTTATGATTTATCAGATTCTTCTTTCTAGTCTGACTCTACCAAATTAACATTTCTGTAATTTTTCATTCCCAACGATAAATCAAATTCTAGAAGCTTTTTTCTGATTTCTAACAAACTTACCTTGTCAAGGTTTCTTTTCTTGGAAAGTTAATCTTCAGTTTTTTTAGTTAATTCAAAAACAGTTCTAATATTTGCGTTTTTCAAACAGTTAGATGCTCGAACTGAAAAGCCTAATTCTTCAATCGGTTTATTAAGCAATTGGAGAACTGCATCGTCTTTAATGTCATCTAAATTTTAGATGACATCTGCATCAGAATCTAACTTTTCTTAAGTTAGCAAGATCCTGTTTTCATTATTTCCCTTATTTTATGACTTTATATGTGATGCACATAATTTTTTTTCCGTTTTTTATCACATTTTCCAAAATCGTTTCAAAGGTTTCTTTTGCATTTGTATATCTAACAAGTTTGAAGACATCATCATCAGAGTACACGAAATAATTTGCATCCCCCTGATTGGATCCGTCGAAAACTTTCCTTCCTTTCGAATCATATGCAATCAAATGCTCTCTCTCATCACTTTTTAGAAGAATCAATCTTCCATGGCTGTCATATTCTTTGGTTCGAACACTTGTTTTGCCATCGACGTGTGTCGTTGCTTTTTTAATTTCATTACCATTTTGGTCATATTCAAAGGTAATAGTTTCATCACCGAATTTGGCAATCAAAGGGGTTCTGTTTGGACTGTACTTTTCAACAATTAATTCTTCTGTAGTTCCATCTGCGTTTGCAGTTTTTACCAAATTGCCGTTTTCATCAAATTGATTTTTAAAGAAAAGTTTTCCATTCTGATATAATTCCTGACTTTTCATTTTACCATTGCTGTGATATTCATAGTTATTCAATGTTCCATCATAAGATTCGATTTTGACAAGTCTTTCATTATCATCGTAATACTGGAAATCAGTGACTTCTGCCTTACGAGTGTAAGTATCAGTTCCAGCCTTAAAAGTAATTTCTTTTGTTTCACCGAAGTTAATTGTTGTGTTCATATTTCTCCTTAAAAAATTGCTAATATAAAAATGATTTATAAAGATACGACGATCTATGATGCCTCCTATTCATCCTCATCCGTATCAACTCTGTATGTTTGCCTACTGTAGAATTCAGTAACGCCTTCCCAGGTGAGAAACTGAAGTGAACAGCTCACAGCATCACCGATTGTAATACCAGAAATAGTGTTCATCTATTTGAACACCTGTCACTTTAGCCATCTATATATAGACAAATAATTTCAAAGAAAGCGTCCATATAAAATTAACTTTGATTTCTGTTGAACCTATGGACGCTTGCCCTGCCTCTGTTTTTTTGAGTTAGGGATGTTTGTTTTGGTTCAATAATAATTATACAAAATCACTCTGTCATTTTATAAGAGAGTAATAATTACCTAAAAACCATGGGGAGATTCCCTCTTTACTTTGTAAGAATGACCTGCATTTTTCGCAACAAGATTTTTCATATTGCACATTTTATCATTCGTTCAAAATCAGCAAGAACCATATCCTGAAGTTCCGGAGTTTTATTGCAATATTCAAAATATATTGCAGTTCGCTTTTTTCCTGTTTTCACACGCTTACCATTGACGTTTTTAAAAACATCTACTTTTCTAACATAGAAATACGGATCAACATCAAGTTGCCTTAATTTAATGTAAAGATTCTTCCAATTCGTTTTGAATATTTTTATCAACACAAGGTCAGTGTTTTTTACATATGAGTGTACTTTTACTAATTCTTTTCCGAATCTTTTCTTTTCGTACGCCTTAAAATATTTTTCTATTTTTCGATAACGCCGATCAAACAAAATGTAACCGTGTGACATAGTATCTTTTCTTTCATACAGAATTTTTCCTTTATATCTGATCTTCTGGACATCATTTGTATGTAGAAGCCTATGCTTTAACAGATGACCCGAACAACTATAGACAGTTTTATAACCTGAATCATTAAGCCATTTAATAAGTGGAAATATCTTCTTGTCTACTTTACAACCATTCCAATCTACCTCATGTAAATCGTCATACCATGACAAATCTTTATCACTGCTATAAGTAATGCTTGTTTTCCCTGTTTTTTTATTATACTGCCTCCTTACCTCAACAAGATCATCAGTAAACAATGAGGCTTCCTCCACCCATCTTTTTTCTGCATAGTCCCATAATTTTCTAGTGTTACTCAACAATTCATCTCCCTTTTCCGCCGAGTTTTCAAATTTCATAATCACTTCATTATGATTTTCCCTTTCCCATCTAATTATATAATATAACTCTATCACTTGATGATATTTCAAACAAAAAAATGAATTACCGTTATTTTCATGATATAATTAATCGATATATGTAACTGGAGATATTATTTTGAACACGGAATTTATCCTTAAACATGATCCTCTTAGAAAAAGGGTTTATTTAACTCATTATTTTGGGAAAAGTAAAATTGTCACCATTCCGAATGGAGTTACAGATATTATGCCATTTGCTTTTGTCAACTATGAAAGTTCAAATGAAATAAAAACAAATAGTATAATAGAAGAAATTATTCTTCCAAATAGTGTAACAAATATTGAAACAGAAGCATTTGCAGGTTGTCTTGCACTAAAAAAAATCCAATGGCCAAAAAACAAATCCCTAAGCATTCAAGGACTCCCCTTCAGGTTCTGCTCATCGCTTGAAAAAATCGAAATACCTGAAAGTGTGAAATCACTTCTGCTCTTTTATATCCCGGATAATTTGAAAGAGATACTAATTCATGATGACATAAGAAGCGTTTATCCATTCAACTACGAATCCATAATGGATACCGACAGAGATTTCGGACTGGCAACAACTTTGGAATTCTTTGAACGGAATCTTGCTTATGACATAGTTGATGGCTGGTTGATAAACAGAAAAAATAAAACTGCATTATTAAGGATTATCAATGATACTCCGGAAACAAGAATCCCAGACGGAATCGAAAAAATCGGAATGTTTGCCTTAAATGAGAGGAACATTAACAAAAGAAAAATTAACGATGCTACAGAATCTGAAATCATTCCGGTAAAGAAAGTAACAATTCCAAAGAGTGTAAAAGAAATCTCAAAAGGAGCATTCTGGTACTGCAAGGAATTAAGAACAGTAGTCTACGAAGGCAAGTCCAGTTCACTGACTGTTAAAGCCGGAGCTTTTAAGAAATGCGGAAACTTCAACCAAAATGAAATACAATGTCTGGATAAAAAAATAGGTGTAAAAAAGCGGAATACAACTTCCCAGTTTGAACGCTGGATTCTGATCCATAAAGCCATTAAATCAGGAATCTACCCTAACACTGAGAAACTTCGTCAGTTATGCAGCGAAGCAAATGAAAATGAAAATGTATCCATTGCCTCCATCAGCCGTGATTTAAAGGATTTGAGAATCCGTTTTTCAGCACCATTGGAGTTTGACAGAAAAAACCATGGATATTACTACAAGAATCCTGACTTTGAACTAGACATATTAAATTCTGAACGAAGGGATCTTCCCTTTCTATGATGAAGGATATTTAGCACCATGTCTGAAATAAATCCAACCATGTCAGCAGACGAAGAGAAAATGCTCATCCAGAAAGCTCAAAACAATGACAGTAAGGCTATGAACAAACTTCTCTTCATGCACAGAAAGTACATATACAAAGTTGCACGCGATAAGATAAAAAAGTATAAAAATTGCAACATAGAGATTAGTGATCTATTCACGGAAGGAAGCATCGGCTTAATTACTGCAATTCAAAAGTTTGACCTTTCACGTGAAAATAAATTATTAACCTATGCATCTTGGTACATAAATCAGAAGATAACCTCATATATAGTTAATGAACTCTCAAGCCAAAATAAACTAAGCCTTGATGCAGAAAACAAAAATGGCGGAATACTCCTTGATACCATTTCCGATACTAAAATGCAGTCTCCTGAAGCTCAGGCTGAAGAACAGAACGCCAAACTCGTACTGCGGCAGAGCATCATTGAACATATGAACATTTTGACAGAAAAAGAACGCAGGGTCCTTACGTTAAAATACGGTCTAGAGAATGGCCGACAAATGACATCTTCTGAAATTAAAGATGAATTAAAGTGCTCTCGCGCTGCTGTTCGTGACATTGAATTGTCAATCCGATTCAAACTGGAAAAAGCCGGAGTAGATTTTAACCTGAAGCTCACAAACTAATCTCAATGACACCCTTGAGATCTTCAGGCCTCATGCGGACAAGATCTTCAAAAGAATATGTTCTCCCATCAATAAATATTCCGTGCATTAAGTAATGAAACGGAATTTTTTTCTGATTCTCATCCAGATGATTATGAAACACCTCAAAGTTCCAGTTTAATTCCTTATCTTCATGGATTTCGTCTCTTACTTCGAAATCTTTACAACAGGATAAAGAGTAAATCTCAAAAAAAGTATTTCTTTTCAACTCATCAAGCAAGGCCATATCCGCAATTTCAGTGGGATTATTCCTATTTTGATACTCTATTTCAGCATTGATGTAAAAGTCTGAAAACATTTCGTCTGTTTTACCCAATTCCACAAAGCGAGATCTCAAGAGAGTCATGTTTCTTTTGAGTTCATTTGTTTTGTTCCACAGGACATCGTTAATTTTAAGAATTTTTTCGATATTTTCTTTGGACCAATCAAACTTTTTATTCAGAGTATTACATCTTTCATTCAGAATTACATTTTCATAAGACCCTTGTACTTCATAACTATAATTCTTGAAATCGTTCAGTTTTTCACAATCGTTATTTATCAAAACATACAAGCCAAGTTCAAAATCATCAGCAGAACATTCACAATAATTCGTACCATTTAAAAACTCATTAGCCCGGCTAAAACTATTCAAATAACTGCAAACGTTCATTTCATCTGCAAACGGAATTACTGCAATAGAATTGCTGAACCTATTGTTTTCAAGCAAGTATTCTGAATAAGGTGTAAAGGATCCCAGCTTTGAGTCGTAGGTAAGCATCCAACAATCATTATTTATTTTAATATCCAAATCATGCCATCTTTTATAGAAGTCTTTTACTTCTTCCCATTTTGGATAATCTTTTTCAGAAGCTTCTTTTTTGGTTGCTATATAATCCTCTTCATCATATACCAATTCTTTCTCTAGATAAATTTTACCAGCAATCTTGAATCCTTCAAGAAATTCAAATCCTTCGTTTTTTATCATCGTAATCACATCTGCAACATGAAGAATTCGACGTTTTAATTCATATGTCTTGTTCTCCAATTCAGCATTCAGGTTACTTATGACATAACTTCCAATATTCATACAGGCCATAGTTCATTCTCCCAAAGCATATCACTCCGTTTTTTTATGACGTGCATAATTTTTCATCCATCATTTTTTTCATTCAGTAAAAGTTTTCAATCATGGAATTGTCTTATCTAATATAATTCATTCGTTCTTCACTTAGCAACGATGGAAATTGATTAACAAGAAGGTCAATTTCAGACTGAATTGTATTCAGTTCCTGTTCTAACTCCTTTTCCCTTATTCGTCAAATATGATATCTGTTGCAGGCATCTTCCAATGACATGTCCTGATTATTTGAAACAATATATTTTTTCAAAATACACCTCCGTAAGCACACAAGACTTAGGAATATTATAGGAAATCATTCTATCATTTGATGAAAGAGTAAAAAAAATAAAAGGATTTTCAAAGTCTTGTCCTCCCCACTCTTATGATTGATATCCGTTTTCTTTCCCGACACAGAAAATACTATAATATATCCATGCCATCAAAAAGATTTTTCAATACCATTGCATGTTGTTTCATCCCATGCAAGAATTGCTCTAGCTCCTCCAGCTAAAGTTCCCATCTGAAGCAACTGACCATACGTGAATTTTTGCGAAGCCGTGAGCTTTACTGATTTCCTTCTTGCAAGAACATCAGATGCAGACTGTACCATCTCAGAAACATTTACATTTTCATTAATCTCTGGAATTTCAGAATTTGCGGGCTGAAACTCTAATGCCCCAATTCCACGTTTGCCTGTGTAGCAAAGTCTGTCTAAAGCATTAAATTTACCTAAGGAAGCAAACCATTGATTTATAACTGCATTACCCAATTTATCAGGAAGAGAATCTGCTAAAAGTCCAGGAAAATCCTGAAAATCAAAAGCTGAAAAAGAAATGGCGGAACATTCCAGTAATGCTTCTTGCCCTGTGATAAATC